>RQCD01000147.1 GCA_008668455.1 Clostridia bacterium | reverse complement strand
GGAGAAAGAAGATGAATGCATGCAGAACATCTTCCTCCCCACCATCCGTGCCATGCAGCAGGAGGGACGGCCGTTTAAGGGTGTGTTATATTTCGGCTTAATGATGACCGAAAAGGGCGTCAAGGTGATTGAATATAACGCACGTTTCGGCGATCCGGAAACACAGGTGGTTCTGCCGCGCTTAAAAACTGATTTGGTGGAAATCATGGAGGCAGTTATTGACGGGCGTTTAGCCGATTTAGATATCGAATGGTTTGACAATGCCGCTGTCTGCGTGGTCTTAGCATCGGGCGGTTATCCGGAAAAATATCAGACCGGATATGAAATCAATGGATTGGAGCAAGCTTCCGGCTGGCTCTTATTCCATGCCGGCACAAAAAAAGAAAACGGAAAAACCTTAACCGCCGGCGGTCGTGTTCTGGGTGTAACTGCAACTGCTGACAGCTTAGACGCTGCGATCAAAAAAGCCTATGAGGGCGTTTCCAAAATTCATTTTCAGGATATGCATTATCGGAGGGATATTGGAATTAAATAAAAATTGGAAGGAGTGATTCCGATGTCGGATCGGAATTTTTCAGAATTAACAGAGGATATATTAACTTTAAGCAACCTATGCAAGAAGAATGCGCCGATTAACCCGGAGCTTTATTCTAAATATGATGTAAAAAGAGGCTTAAGAGATAAAAACGGCACAGGTGTTCTGACCGGTCTGACCGAAATCGGAGAGGTAAAATCCTATACCATCGACGACGGAGAGATCATTCCCTGCGAGGGAAAGCTGTACTATCATGGCGTTGACTTGGAGGATCTGGTAAACGGCTTTACGCATGCAAAGCGGTTCGGATTTGAGGAAACCACCTATCTCCTGCTTTTCGGAGAACTGCCGACTGCGAAACAGCTTGAAATGTTCCGCAAGGTGCTTTCGGACTATCGGTCGCTTCCGACAAGCTTTGTCCGTGATATTATTATGAAAGCGCCGTCTCAGGATATGATGAACACGCTGGCAAGGAGCGTTCTGACTATGTATGCCTATGATGAGCGTCCGGATGATACATCAGTCGAAAATGTGGTGCGTCAATGCTTGCAGCTGATTGCAATGTTCCCCTTAATGTCGGTATACGGCTATCAGGCATGTAACCATTATCTGAAAGGGCACAGCCTCTATATTCATACGCCGCCGGCAGAGCTTTCCACCGCGGAAACCATTCTGTTTACGCTCCGTTCCAATCAGCAGTATTCCAATTTAGAGGCGCGAATCTTAGATCTTTGCCTGGTGGTACAGGCAGAGCACGGCGGCGGAAACAACTCCACCTTTACCACGCATGTTGTCTCCTCCTCCGGGACAGACACCTATTCTACCATTGCAGCAGCCTTAGGTTCTCTGAAGGGTCCCCGCCACGGCGGTGCAAACCGTAAGGTGGTGGAAATGTTTGACGATATTAAGAATAACGTGGAGGATTGGACTGAAGAAAAGCAGGTAACGGAATACTTAAAAAAGATTCTGAATAAAGAAGCCTTTGACCGTTCCGGTCTGATTTACGGAATTGGTCATGCCGTTTACACCCTATCCGACCCACGAACCAAGGTTTTGAAAAAATTTGTCCGCCCATTGGCAGAAGAAAAAGGCAGAATGAAAGAATTTGCACTCTACGAGCTGATAGAGCGGATTGCCCCGTCTCTGCTTTCAGAAAAGCGTCAGCGTGCAGTCAGCGCAAACGTAGATTTTTACAGCGGCTTTATTTACAGCATGCTGGATCTTCCGCTGGAGCTTTACACGCCGATTTTCGCCATCGCAAGAATCTCCGGCTGGAGTGCACACCGGATCGAGGATATTGTCAATGCCGGAAAAATCATCCGTCCTGCCTATAAGAACGTGGCAAAGCATACGGCTTATGTAGAATTAGACAACCGCTAAACAAAGGCTGTCAAAATCAGCTGATAGTGCTATAGAAGTCTGAAAAAAACACATGCTTTTTGCATGATTTGACGATTCTTTAAAATAATTTGAAATTTAGGGTTGACAAAACAGGAAAAACGTGTCATAATATTTTTGTAAGTAAAAAACTAAAAAAGATAGAGGCGCGGCATTTAAGAGTACTCCCGTTCAATGACAGGCATCAGAATCGGAGGAAAGGAACTGCCGCCGAAGCTGAAAGCCTGCCTGGGGTTTTCTTGCTGGGGTTTTACAGAATATGTACTGCCCTGTCACATGTGTGGAGCGCTATCAGAGTCTATGAGAATATATGAATGCCTTTGCACATGCATGGCATTCTTTTTTTACACTCACAGAAAGGATGAAAAAAAATGAAGAAGTTTTTATCACTCATGTTAGCAGCAGGCTTGGCGCTGTCTTTGACAGCATGCGGAGGAAACGGTGACGCACCGTCCGCAACCGGGGGCGCAGCAGGCGGCACATCTGATCAAAAGGTATTAAAGGTTGGTATGGAATGCAACTATGCTCCGTACAACTGGTCGCAGAAGGAGGAAACTGACGGCGCAGTTGCAATTGCAAATGTCAGCGGCATGTATACCAACGGCTACGATGTTCAGGTTGCCAAGAATCTGGCAAATGCTCTGGGTATGAAGCTTGAAATCTATTCCTACGAGTGGGACAGCCTTGTTCCGGCAGTTCAGTCCGGAAACTTAGATGTCATTGTTGCCGGTATGAGTCCGACAGAGGAGAGAAAGGAAAAAATTGAGTTCTCCGACATCTACTACAGCTCAAACCTTGTTGTAATCACGAAAAAGGGTATGCTGGACAATGTAAAAACGATTGCAGATTTAGACGGCAAAAAAATTGCTGCTCAGTCCGGCACCTCGCACTATAACGCACTTTCTACGCAGACGACTGCGCAGGCAAACGAAATGGCAGACTTCTCCACCATGCTGATTGCATTGGATGCCGGCACGATTGATGGCTATGTCGCAGAGGAGCCGACCGCAATGGCTGTTTGCACAGACGGCTCTAACTACACCTATATTCCGCTGGTAAACAACGACACCGGTTTCCAAGTGCCGATTGAGGATACCAGTATTGCAGTTGGTGTAAAAAAAGGATCTGATCTAACCGCAAAGATTAATGAATATCTTGCAACCTTTTCAACAGACGACCAAAAGGCATTGATGGGTCAGATGGTTGAGATTGCACCTGTTGAATAAACAATAACAGGGGAGTTACAATATGAAAGCATTTTTTCAGGAAGTATTGAATATTGTGTCCCAATACCGCGGATTTTTTCTGACCGGTATTGGGTACACCATGATGATTGCACTGACCGGTACGATTATCGGTCTTGTGATCGGCTTGATCACCGGTGTGATCCGTACAATCCCAACTCCGAAAAATCCGGTACTAAAAGGAATTTTAAAGCTTGTCAATATCGTCATCAACATCTATGTTGAGGTGTTCCGCGGCACGCCGATGATGGTACAGGCAATGGTCATTTACTGGGGCTATGCATTCGCAAACGACGGAAAAACTCTGCCGCTGATTCCTGCCGGAATCTTTATTGTATCAATTAATACCGGCGCTTATATGGCAGAGATTGTCCGCGGCGGCATTATCTCCATTGACAAAGGACAGTTCGAGGGCGCGCAGGCAATCGGTATGACGCATTTTCAGACCATGCTCCATGTCATTATTCCGCAGACGATGCGAAATATTCTGCCGGCAATCAGCAACGAGTTTGTGATCAATATTAAGGATACCTCGGTTTTGAACGTAATCGGCGTAACAGAGCTTTATTTCTTTACGGCAAAGATTTCAAAAATTACCTGGTCCATCTTTGAGACCTATTTGGTTGCATGCGTGATCTACTTTATTCTGACATTCTCGATTACACGTCTGCTCCGCTTTATTGAACGAAAGCTGGAGGGATCAAACACCTACACTATCCACCAGTCATCCACAATGCCGAATACTGATTATCTTGTGAAGGAGGAGAAATGATGGAAAAAATAATTGATGTCATTGGACTCAAAAAATCCTTCGGAGATCACGAGGTTTTAAAGGATATTAATTTTTCGGTCAATACCGGAGATGTTACTTGTATTATCGGCGCGTCCGGTTCCGGAAAATCAACCATGCTCCGCTGCATTAACCTGTTAGAAACGCCGACAGACGGGCAGATCATCTACAAGGGAAAAAATATTCTGGACACAAAAAATATTCCCTCCTACCGCGCAAAGGTCGGTATGGTGTTTCAAAGCTTTAACCTGTTTGATAACATGACAGTGCTGAAAAACTGCATGATAGGGCTGGTAAAGGTTCAGAAAAAGGACAAGGAAACAGCAAAAAAAGAGGCTCTTTTTTATCTGGAAAAGGTCGGTATGACGCCCTATGTCAATGCAAAGCCGCGTCAGCTGTCCGGCGGTCAGAAACAGCGTGTTGCGATTGCAAGAGCGCTGGCAATGAAACCGGACGTACTGCTCTTTGACGAGCCAACCTCTGCCTTAGATCCGCAGATGGTCGGCGAGGTTTTAAGCGTTATGCGGTCGCTTGCAAAAGAGGGACTGACGATGATTGTAGTAACGCACGAAATGGCATTCGCCAGAGATGTATCGAACCATGTCGTCTTTATGCACGATGGAGTTATCTGCGAGGAGGGTACACCGGAAGAAATCTTCTCCAGTCCGCAGAAGGAAGAAACCAAAACATTTCTATCAAGATTTACAAATCAATAAAAAAAAAGAGAAGCCGCAGCTTCTCTTTTTTTTGTTATTGAATTTCACTATCGTCAACCTCTTGACCGTCTATGGTAATTTCCACATCCTTATAGAGCGGCATACCGGTTCCGGCAGGCATCAGTTTACCGATAATTACATTTTCCTTTAATCCAACCAGCGGGTCAACTTTTCCCTTGATTGCTGCCTCAGTAAGAACCTTGGTGGTCTCCTGGAAGGATGCAGCGGACAGGAAGGAATCAGTTGCCAGGGATGCCTTGGTGATACCTAAGAGAACATCCGAATAGGTTGCCGGGACAGCGCCCTCAGTCTCGGCAAGCTGTCTGTTTGCTTTTTCCAGATCCAGCTTATCCACCAGCGAACCGATTAAAAGATCGGTATCTCCGGCTTCTTCTACCCGAACCTTCCGGAGCATCTGACGTGTAATGACCTCAACGTGCTTATCGTTAATATCAACACCCTGCATACGGTAGGTTCTCTGCACCTCTCGTGTGATATAATCCTGCACCTCACGCGGACCCTGGATTCTTAAGATATCGTTCGGGTTAATGGAACCAGCTGTAAGCGGCGCACCCTTTTCGATCACTTCGCCATCTTCCACCTTAATACTTGATCCGTATGGGATCATATAGGTTCTTGCCTCACCAATTTCATCATTGGTAACTGTAATTTCACGCTTGCGCTTTTGCTCTACAATGCTGACACGTCCGGCAATTTCAGAAATAATTGCAAGACCCTTCGGCCGGCGCGCCTCGAACAGCTCCTCAATACGCGGTAGACCCTGCGTAATATCGCTGCCTGATGCAACACCGCCAGCATGGAAGGTACGCATTGTCAACTGAGTACCCGGCTCACCAATCGACTGTGCCGCAATAATACCAACTGCTTCGCCGACATTCACCAATTCTCCAGTTGCCAGGTTCGTTCCGTAGCACTTTGAGCAAACACCAGTCTTTGTCTGACAGGTCAGACCACTTCGGATATAAACGCTCTGAATTCCGGCAGCAACAATTTTCTCTGCCGCGTCACGGTCGATAATTTCGCCGCCCTTTGCCAGAATCTCTCCTGTTTCCGGATGCAGAACATCCTCTCTTGCGACACGGTCAATGATACGATCCTTCAGCGGCTCAATAACTTCGTTTCCGTCCATAATTGCCGATACCCAAACACCCTGATCCGTTCCGCAGTCTGTTTCACGAACGATAACATCCTGCGATACATCTACCAGACGTCTGGTCAAATAACCGGAATCCGCGGTACGAAGCGCTGTATCGGTAAGACCTTTTCTTGCACCATGGGAAGAAATAAAATATTCCAATACGTTCAGACCCTCACGGAAGTTTGCACGGATCGGGATTTCGACTGTCCGCCCCTGTGTATCTGCCATCAGACCACGCATTGCAGCAAGCTGACGAATCTGGTTCACGCTTCCGCGCGCTCCGGAATCCGCCATCATAAAGATTGGATTGAACTTTCCTAAATGCTCCATCATCGCCTGCGTTACTTTTTCAGACGCTGCTGCCCATGTCTTGATCACCTGGCTATAGCGTTCCTCATCTGTTAAGAAACCGCGCTTATATTTCTTTGTAATCTTCTCAATTTCAACTTCAGCGTCTGCCAGAATGTCTTTTTTCTTCTCAGGCACTTCGATATCGGATACTGCAACGGTGATTGCACCTCTTGTAGAATACTTGTAACCGGTTGCCTTAATTAAATCCAGCACTTCAGATGTTTTGCTGATGCCATGGCTGCGGATACATCTTCCGATCAGATCGCCCAGCTGCTTCTTGCCGACGATAAAGTTGATTTCCAGGTCATAAGCAGTATCCGGATTGGTTCTGTCTACATAGCCAAGACTCTGCGGAATATTCTTATTAAAGATAATTCTTCCGACTGTTGCATCCACATACTTTATTTCACCCTCTGTCTCCGGAATAATCTCCTGATTTCCGGGAACATCGTCTGCATCCGGACGAACCGGGTGGGTGGTCTGAATCTTAATCGGCGTATGCAGTCCCAATTCCTTATTATCATATGCTAAAAGCGCTTCATCAAAGCTTATGAAGCAGCGCGGATGCCATTCCTCGTCCGGATTCCGGTTCGGATCGTCCTTTCCGCCCAGCTCATCCTCTTTTATAATCGTCAGATAATAGCTTCCCAGAATCATATCCTGTGTCGGAACAGTTACCGGATGACCATCCTGCGGCTTTAAGAGGTTATTTGCAGAAAGCATCAGAAAACGTGCTTCTGCCTGTGCTTCCGGAGAAAGCGGAACGTGAACCGCCATCTGGTCTCCGTCGAAATCTGCGTTATATGCGGTACATACCAGCGGATGCAGCTTTAATGCACGTCCGTCTACTAATTTTGGTTCAAAAGCCTGAATACCCAGTCTATGCAGGGTCGGCGCACGGTTTAAGAGCACCGGATGCTCCTTGATAACATCCTCTAAAACGTCCCAAACCTCCGGGCGGACTCTCTCCACCATCCGTTTCGCACTCTTGATATTGTGTGCAAAGCCGCGCGCAACCAATTCTTTCATTACGAACGGTTTAAACAGCTCGATTGCCATTTCCTTCGGCAGACCGCACTGATAGATTTTCAGCTCTGGGCCAACAACGATAACCGAACGTCCGGAATAGTCAACACGCTTTCCTAACAGGTTCTGACGGAAACGTCCCTGCTTGCCCTTTAACAGATCAGAAAGGGATTTCAAAGCACGGTTTCCAGGGCCGGTAACGGTTCTTCCGCGGCGGCCGTTATTAATCAGCGCGTCTACTGCCTCCTGGAGCATTCTTTTTTCATTTCGGATAATAATGTCCGGCGCGCCTAATTCCAACAGGCGGCGCAAACGATTATTCCGGTTAATCACACGGCGGTAAAGGTCATTTAAGTCGCTGGTTGCAAAGCGTCCGCCGTCTAACTGCACCATAGGGCGCAGATCCGGCGGAATAACCGGAACAACAGTCAGGATCATCCATTCCGGACGGTTGCCGGAAAGGCGGAACGCTTCCACAATTTCCAAACGCTTGATCACCCTTGCCTTTTTCTGACCCTGAGAATCCTCCAGCTCCTGCTTCAGCTCCACAGAAAGCGCATCTAAGTCGATCTTTTCCAAAAGGTCACGGATAGCTTCTGCGCCCATGCCTGCCTGGAACTTATCGCCGTATTTCTCATATGCCTCGCGATATTCGCGCTCCGTTAAAATCTGGTTCTGCTCCAGATTGGATTTTCCCGGATCGGTTACAATATAGGCGGCAAAATAAAGCACCTTTTCCAAATGCCGCGGAGAGATATCCAGAATCAATCCCAGAGCGGACGGAACACCTTTAAAATACCAGATATGCGAAACCGGTGTTGCCAGCTCAATATGACCCATTCTCTCACGCCGAACCTTGGATTTTGTCACTTCAACACCGCATCGGTCACAGACAACACCCTTATAGCGGATCTTTTTATATTTGCCGCAGTGACATTCCCAGTCCTTTGTCGGTCCGAAGATTCTTTCGCAGAACAAACCGTCTCTTTCCGGCTTTAAGGTTCTATAGTTAATAGTCTCCGGCTTTTTTACCTCGCCGTGGGACCAGCCTCTGATTGTTTCCGGTGAGGCTAAACCGATTTTGATTGCTTCAAAGTTTAATTCTTTGTTTTCTTTTTCCGGCATATAAACCCTCCAATCTTAATCGACAAAATCGTCTAAAATGAGATCCTCGCTGTCTGGCTCGGCTGTTTCCACGTCCTCATCAAGATAGAGCGAATCATCATAATCTGTTTCATCATCATCCATATCCTCGATGGTCATCTCATCTCCGATTTCTTCCTCATCCTCTGAATTGAACAGAGCGCGATCCTCCATAGTTGCACGCATGTCTTCCTGATCAACGGTATCGTCATCGTCATCCTCTAAGAATTCATCCAGGTCGATTTCCTCCATGTCGCCATTTAAGATCTTAATATCCAATGCCAGTGACTGTAATTCCTTCACAAGCACCTTAAACGCCTCCGGAATGCCGGCAGTCGGGATATTTTCTCCCTTTACAATTGCCTCATAGGTCTTAACACGTCCGACAATGTCGTCCGACTTCACCGTCAGAATTTCCTGCAGAGTGTATGCTGCACCATATGCCTCCAGCGCCCATACCTCCATTTCTCCGAAACGCTGACCGCCGAACTGTGCCTTACCGCCGAGAGGCTGCTGAGTTACTAAGGAGTACGGACCGGTAGAACGTGCGTGAATCTTATCATCAACCAGGTGGTCAAGCTTCAGATAGTGCATAACACCAACCGTTACCGGATTATCAAATTTGTCTCCGGTTCTTCCGTCGTAAACCTCTGACTTAAAGTCGGTACGAAGTCCTGCCTGCAAAAAAGCTTCTCTCAGATTTTCATCTTCAGCTCCGTCAAATACCGGAGTTGCAATTTTGATATATTCCTTGTGATTTTCAAGCTGTTTTTGCTTTGCTTCTAAAATGGTGTCGCGATACTGAATACAGTAATCGGCCAGCTCTTCAACCCTCGTTGCGGTTTCTTCATCAATGCTCCCGTTTTCCCTGATTGCCGCCATAATTTCATCCTTATGAACAGCACAGTCTGCATCATGCAGGATTGCAAGCACTGCCTCCTTCTGCGTATCCTCTAAATGCTCACGCTCAACCTTGTCAGTCAGGACATCAATGGTTCTTGCAGCAATCTCCTCCGGAGACTGTAAGCTCATGGTCCGGAACGCATAACCCAAATGCATTTCCAGCACCTGACCGATGTTCATACGCGACGGCACACCCAGCGGATTCAGCACAATCTGCAGCGGCGTTCCATCAGATAAAAACGGCATATCCTCCTGCGGAAGTACACGAGAGACAACACCCTTGTTTCCGTGGCGTCCTGCCATCTTATCACCGACAGAAATCTTTCTCTTTTGAGCGATATAGCAGCGGACAACCTGATTTACACCCGGCGGCAGCTCATCGCCGTTTTCACGTGTGAATTTCTTCACATCTACAATAATACCGTTTTCACCATGCGGCACTCTCAGAGACGTGTCGCGCACTTCTCTTGCCTTTTCGCCGAAGATTGCACGGAGCAGACGTTCCTCGGCAGTCAGCTCTGTCTCGCCCTTCGGGGTAACCTTACCGACTAAGATATCGCCGGAATGTACCTCCGCACCAACGCGAATCACTCCCAGCTCATCTAAATCCTTTAATGTATCCTCTGAAACATTCGGAATATCTCTTGTGATTTCTTCCGCACCAAGCTTTGTATCTCTTGCCTCACACTCATATTCCTCAATATGGATGGACGTAAATACGTCATTTTTTACAAGCTCCTCACTAATCAGAACAGCGTCCTCATAGTTATAGCCCTCCCATGTCATAAATCCGATCAGGATATTCTTGCCGAGCGCCAGCTCTCCGTTATTCATAGCCGGACCGTCTGCAATAATATCTCCCTTTTCCACATGCTCACCCTCAGCCACAATCGGACGCTGATTAATACAGGTGGACTGGTTGGAGCGGGCAAACTTAATGAGCTTATGACGATGGCGGATTCCTGTTCCGTCGCCCTTAATAATTACCTCATCAGCCGATACCTTTTCAACTGTTCCGGCTTCCTTTGCCAGCACTGCCGAACCGGAGTCTCTTGCAACCTTATACTCCATACCCGTTCCGACGATTGCAGAATCTGTGGTCAAAAGCGGAACTGCCTGACACTGCATGTTTGAGCCCATGAGGGCACGGTTTGCGTCATCGTTTTCCAAAAACGGAATACAAGCGGTAACAACGGATACCAGCTGTCTCGGTGATACGTCCATGTAGTCAATATCAGAGCCGGGAACCTCCAAGATTTCATCCCGGTAACGCGCAGATACCTTTTTGTCTAAGAAATGACCCTCCTCATCCAGCGGCTCATTTGCCTGCGCAATGATAAATTCGTCCTCGGTGTCTGCCGTCATATATACAATTTCATCGGTAACACGCCCGGTTTCCTTATCCACACGGCGGTACGGCGCTTCTACAAAGCCATATTCGTTAATCTGTGCAAAGGTTGCCAGAGAGGTGATCAGACCGATATTCGGACCTTCAGGCGTCTCAATCGGACACATTCTGCCATAATGCGAATAGTGAACGTCACGAACCTCAAAGCCTGCACGGTCACGCGAAAGGCCGCCCGGACCCAACGCAGAAATTCTTCTCTTATGACGCAGCTCCGCCAGCGGATTCGGCTGATCCATAAACTGTGACAGCTGGGAAGAACCAAAGAATTCATTAATTGTCGCAATAATCGGGCGAATGTTAATGAGCGTCTGCGGCGTAATGATCTCCATATCCTGAATGGTCATTCTCTCGCGGACAACTCTCTCCATTCTGGAAAGACCAATCCGGAACTGATTTTGCAGAAGCTCACCCACGCAGCGCAGACGGCGGTTTCCTAAATGGTCAATATCATCTATGCTGCCGATTCCGTTTGCCAGGTTGATCACATAGTTTACCGACGCAAACATATCCTCAATCGTAATATGCTTCGGGCAAAGCTCGTCAATCCGGTTCGCAATCTGTTTTCTGATTTCTTCCTCGCCCTCTGCTTCGTTTAAGATTTCCTCCAAAACAGCGCGGCGTACCTTTTTGATGTTCAGATCAGACACATCAAAATCCACATATTCAGAAAGATAAACCATATCGTTTGAGAACACGCGAACACGGTGATCATCTACCATCAGATCCAGTGTATTCACTCCGGCACGCTCAATCACACAGGCTGTCTCCTTGCTCAGCGTATCCCCGGCTGCTGCTAAAATTTCGCCGGTTCTCGGATCTGCCACGTTATCGGCAACAGTTTTTCCGGCAATTCTTGCAGCCATACCTAATTTTTTATCATATTTATAACGTCCCACATGCGCAAGATCATAACGTTTGGGATCAAAAAACATATTGGTGATTAATTGCTCTGCATTTTCAATATTAAGCGGTTCACCCGGACGCAGACGCTTATAAATTTCTAAAAGCGCTTCCTCACGGGTTGCGGTCGGATCCTTATCAAAGGTTGCAGTAAAACGCTGATCCTCGCCGAACAGCTCTAAAATCTGACTGTTGGATTCCAGACCCATTGCACGCAAAAGGATCGTAACCGGGATTTTTCTGGTGCGGTCAATCCGTACAGAGAATACGTCATTCGAATCCGTCTCATACTCCAGCCATGCGCCGCGATACGGGATCACAGTTGAGGTATAAAGCGGCTTTCCGGTCTTATCCCGCTCAAAATCATAGTAGATTCCCGGCGAGCGGACCAGCTGGCTGACAATAACACGTTCTGCACCATTGATGATAAATGTTCCCTGTTCAGTCATCAACGGAAATTCTCCCATAAAGATTTCCTGCTCCTTGATCTCGCCGGTTTCTGTATTGATCAGGCGGACGCTCACGCGAAGCGGTGCAGCATATTTGGAATCACGCTCCTTGCACTCCTCAACAGAATACTTAGAGTTATAATCCAGCTTGTAATCAAAAAATTCCAGCGCCAAATGCCCCGAGTGATCCTTGATCGGAGAAATATCGTGAAATACTTCACGAAGTCCCTCATCCAAAAACCACTGGTAGGACTTTTTCTGCACTTCAATCAAATTCGGCATTTCTAATACCTCATTGATTTTTGAGTAACTGAGTCTGGTGTTTTTACCCAATTGAATCTCATGCATCATTAAATCAATCACCTCATTCATATTTGTACCTAATAAATACGCTTCTCATTTTCTTTTGGAAATCTGCTCTTGATTTTTCCAGAAAGGTGTGCTATAATGTTGTTATTGCTACAGCAGACGAAAATAAGCCCATATTATTATCATTATACAATATTTGATTATATCACAT
>RQCD01000071.1 GCA_008668455.1 Clostridia bacterium | reverse complement strand
TACGTCCCTCCATATGTACCAGCTCAATATTCTTTTTTATCACTGCCATGGACTTGGGAGCAATATCCACCATCACAGCGGAATTTGCACCCCGGCTTAACGCTTCCAGAGAAAGTGCGCCGCTCCCGGAAAACAGATCCAGCACATCACTTCCGGAAATATAATCGGAGATCAGATTGAACATTGATTCCTTTACCCGGTCGGTTGTCGGTCGGATGGAATCTCCCTCAAACCGAATATAGCCTGCGTCCCCGAAACAAGCCGGAAATAATTCTCACACTGTTTCCCTCCCATGTCATATAATTATATTGTATCTCAAAATTGCAAAAAGGTCAACAGAATTTTGTAATTTTTTTTGAAATTCCATATTTTTGTTTAAAACAACGAATTAATTCCGCACCACCATCTCGGATAAGAGCGACTCAATTTTCTCCTCCACCCTTGCTTCCTCCTCCGGCATGTGCAAGAATTCCTTGTGCAGCCACCCAACCGCCGCACTCTGTGCCGCTTTTAGGATTTCCAGATCCTCAAATAGATTTGCTACCTTTAAGGCAGGCAGACCATGCTGCCGTGTTCCAAAGAAATCACCCGGACCGCGGAGCTTTAAGTCCTGCTCGGAAATATAGAAGCCGTCATTCGACTGGCACATGATTTTCATGCGCTTTTTGGTAACCTCCTGACCGCCGTTCTGCATAAGAATGCAATAAGCCTGCTCTGCACCTCTGCCGACTCTGCCGCGGAGCTGATGCAGCTGACTTAAACCAAACCGCTCCGCATTTTCAATCACCATCAGATTACTGTTCGGAACATTCACCCCCACCTCAATCACTGTGGTAGAGACTAAAATATCAAGCTCATGCCGGGAAAACGCCTCCATGATCTTCTCTTTTTCCGCCGGTTTCATTCTTCCATGCACCAGTCCGACCCGAAAATCAGGAAACCGGCTCTGCAAATCCAGCATACGACTCTCGGCATTGGCAAGATCGCTCTTTTCCGATTCCTCAATCAGCGGACAAACCACATAGCACTGCGTTCCCGTCTTTACATTTTTTTCAATGAATGCATATACCCTGCTCCGCATATGCTCCCCGACGGCATATGTTTGTATCGGCTTTCGGTTTGGGGGCAGCTCATCAATAATTGAAACCTGTAAATCTCCATAGAGAATCAGAGCAAGTGTGCGCGGAATCGGTGTTGCCGACATCACCAGAAAATGCGGATGCTCTCCCTTATCCGAAAGCGCCGCCCTCTGCTTGACCCCAAAACGGTGCTGCTCGTCTGCAATCACCAAACCCAGTTTCTGAAACTGCACCGACTTCTGAATCAAGGCATGCGTTCCGATCACCAAATCAAATTCTCCGTTTTGAATTTTTTTGTACAACTCCGGCTTTTTCTTTGTGCCGCCGGTTAACAGGCAAACCCGGAAGGGGGTATTGCAAAAAAGTGCGCAAAAGGTTTCATAGTGCTGTTTTGCTAAAATTTCGGTAGGCGCCATCAGGGCAGACTGCTCGCCGTTTCTCGCCGCAACATACATCGCCGCTGCCGCAACCGCCGTTTTTCCCGATCCGACATCACCCTGCACCAATCGGTTCATTGGCGTGCTTTTGCCGAAATCCTCTAAAATTTCTTCAATCACATGCCGCTGCGCATTCGTAAGTGTAAACGGAAACCTCATCTCCCAGGCGCATGTCCGGTTCGGATAGGGCGCTTTCTTTAATTTTTCGCTCTGCTTTTTCGTCCTAAAAAGCGTCAGCTGCAATAATAAAAGCTCCTCAAATGCAAACCTCCTCCGTGCCTCCTCCTGCAATCCGGCATCTTCCGGTGCATGCATTTGTCTTGCCGCCCGGTTTTTCTCCATCAGCTGATATTTTTTTAATATTTCTTTTGGAATCCATTCAGAAAGCGTGCAGCAGGAAAGCGCCTGCTGCATCATCTTCCGCATAATCCCTTGCGTCATACGATCCCACAGCGGATAGACCGGCACAATTCTGCCGGTTTCCTTCTGCTCTCCCGGCTTTTCAAATACCGGGTGTGCCATTTCGCGCTTTGTACCATTTTTTTTAACTGTTCCGTAGAAGATATATTCCTCACCCGTCCGGAATTTTCCCTTCAAAAAGCGGCTGTTATACCAGAACACCTTTAACATTCCGCTCTCATCTGACACCTGCATGGAATCAATCACCATATCTTTTCTGATGCGTGTCTCCCGGACAGGCGAAAAAACGGCTGCACGAATGCAAACCGTTTCTCCGTCGGCACAGTCAAAAATCTGCTTTTCCACCGTCCGATCCTCATAGGCGCGCGGAAAAAAGCTTAATAAATCCTCCACTGTGTGAATGTTTTTTTTTGCAAACAGCCGGGCGCGTACATCGCCCACACCGTCCAGCGTTCGTATATCAGGCATAATTCACCCTCACTCTACTGATAAAATGTAGTAATATAACGGCTGCCCTCCGTATTTTACGCTCACCTCTAAATCCGGATAGCGTTCCTCCAGCCTGTCAGCACGCGACTCTGCATCCTCTTTCTGCACATCTGCGCCATAGTAAACCGTTAAAAATTCGCTGTCGTCATCCGAAAGCACGTCTACCAGGTTTTCGCAGATTTCCTCCGGGTTCTGTCCGGTCAGCTCAATTTTGCCGTTACAGATTCCTAAAATGTCGCCTTTTTGAATAGTAAGCTCCTCAGTTTCGGTATCTCGGACTGCAAAGGTCACCTGACCCACGCGAACCCCCTCCGCCGCTTTTATCATTGCCGCTGCATTTTCCTCCCAGCTTTTCTGCTCCCTATAGGAAAGCATTGCCGCAACACATTCCGGCACAGATTTCGTCGGAATTACTACAATACGATTTTCTAATTCCTTTGCCTGGTTTGCCGCCAGGATAATATTTTTATTATTCGGGAACACAAAAACCGTTTTTGCATTCACTTCCTCAGCCGCCTTTAAAATATCCTCAGTGCTTGGGTTCATGGTCTGACCGCCCTCAATCACCTTTGTGACTCCTAATTCATGCAGAATCTCCGAAATTCCGTCTCCTGCGCAGACAGCAACAAATGCCGTCTCCTTTTCCGGTTCTTTTTTTGGTGCGGCTTTTTCTTCCTCTTTGTTAATCAGGCTTTGATGCTGGTGCTTCATGTTATCAATTTTAATATTGATCATTGTGCCGATTCCGACCGCCTTTTCCAGAACAAATCCAGGATGATTGGTATGGATGTGCACCTTGACAATATCGTCATCATCAATCACGAGCATGCTGTCTCCCTTTTCTGCAATTGCCTGACGGAATGAAAGCACATTCACATTCGGATTTTTCTTCTCCACGATAAATTCTGTGCAGTAAATATACTTAATATCGGTTCTGATAGCTGCCTGTGCGTCGGTGCGAACCTCTGCCTTTGCAGCCTCCTCCGGTTCATTTTTTTCCACAATTGACCCGGTTTTGATATATTCCAAGGCGCCCTCTAAAAAGAAGATCCACCCCTGTCCGCCGGCATCTACCACACCGGCTTTTTTTAATGCCGGGAGCATTTCCGGTGTTTTTTCCAGCACCTTATTTCCATGATGGATTGCCTTTTCCAACATGGTCTGGACGGATTCGTCCGCCGTCTTCTGTGCGCGCGACGAAATCTCGCGTGCTACCGTCAGGATTGTTCCCTCAGTCGGATTCATAACCGCCTTGTATGCCGCATCCGAGCCTGCCTTTAATGCGTCTGCAAGATCTCTTGCCGAAATCTCGTTTTTTCCTTTCATGCTTTTGGACATGCCGCGGAAAAACTGCGACAAAATAACACCCGAATTTCCTCTTGCTCCCCGGAGCGCCGCAAAGGAAACCGTATCTGCCACCTTTGAAACAGACGGCGAAACCAGCTCATCCACAGCCTTTACCATGGCACAGACAGTCATGGACATATTTGTTCCGGTATCTCCGTCCGGAACAGGAAACACATTTAGTTCATCTACTGTCTTTTTATGATTATATAAATTATTTGCACCGGAGATCATCATATGTGCAAACAATTTTCCCTCTAAACTGTTAATGTCAATCTCCTCCCAACAGAATTAAACTCGCACAGACTCAACCTGCACATTCACCCGACAAACCTTTAAGCCGGCATGATGCTCCAGCTGATAGCTGACATTATGGATAATACTATCGCAGATGGCATGAATATTAACACCATACTCCACAATAATATTCATATCAATCACAATGCCGTTTTCCTCGGTTGTGACTCGAATACCTTTAGACATATTCTCTTTTTTCAAGAGCCGGACAATACCGTCCTTTTTGCTCTTTGAAGCCATACCGACAACACCGTAGCACTTTGACGCCACCGCACCGGCAATGGATGCGATCACTTCATTGCTGACAACAACGTCGCCAAGATCACTATTGATTTTAATTGCCATGCCGAAATCATCCTTTCTGATTCATATTCTGTCTCTATTTTACTATATTTTACCCAATTCGTCTATAGTTATTTTCATTTTTTTTAAATATCTGTTGAAAACATTCCCAAATTCCGCTATAATGATAGCAAGAGGTGATTATTTTGAACAATTCTGAAAAACTCCGGATCTTACGCGAATACACCAGTGAGCTTCCAGATTTTGCATACAGCTACATTATTGAATATTATAGCGGAGACAGCCTAAACACCCAAATTGGCTATTGTATTGACCTACGCATCTTTTTCTATTACTTAAAAACGGAAATTTTTCCGGATCGCCAGAGCATTTCTGATTTTACGGCGGCAGATTTAAACCAGGTCACCGTTTCCCAGCTGATTCATTATAAAAATTATCTCCGGGAATACACGATTGAGTCGGTCTCCCCTGTCGGAAAAATCACCAAGCGAACCTATAAAAACGCTGCCTATGGCATCAACCGCAAGCTATCCGCTCTGCGCGGCATGTTCATCTATCTTTATAAAACCGATCAGATCAGGGAAAATATCACAGATAAGATTGATTTTATGAAGCTGCACCATAAGATCAAAAAACCGCTCACCACACAGGAAACCGTTGCCCTGTTAGATATCATCTATAATGGAGAAAAGCATTTCACCGGCAGAAAGCTCACCGAATACAACCGCCGCAAGCTGCGCGATATTGCTCTTTTTACGGCATATCTCGGAACTGGAGTACGTGTGAGTGAATTAGCTGCCTTAGATGCGCTTGATATCGACTTTCAGTCCTCCTCCTTTATCGTACGCAGAAAGGGCGGCGACGAGCAGGAAATTTTCATGCCCATTCAGGTGGAGGACGCGTTTTTCACCTATCTTCAAACCGAGGACGGAACGCTCCGCACCGAGGGGCCTCTCTTTCTAAACCGTTCCGGAAAACGGCTCGGCATTGCCGGCATCGAAAAGCTCTTAAAGGATTACTGCCACGAGGCAGGCATTTACCATCCGGATAAGACCCGTCCGCATGCGCTCCGCAGGACCTTTGCCTGCCGGCTTTTGGAGGATGGGATTGATATTAAGATGGTTGCCGATCTTTTAGGGCATAAGAATATCGAGGTAACACACCGTTTCTACGCACAGTACACCCGTCAGGCAAAACGCGAAGTCATGGAGCAGGTGCACGTGATTCCGGAATCAATTCAGGAATCATGATAACGGCAGACCTGGTACTGCATTCAGCGATAAATCCGCACGCTGTCCGGCAAGATATCCGTAATAGCCGGCACAGCCGATCATTGCCGCATTATCCGTACATAACACCGGTGGCGGATACAGCACGCTGATCCCCTCCCTTTCTGCCTCCTCCGTCATTCTTTTCCGGAGCGCAGAATTGGAGGCAACACCTCCGGCTAACGCAATCACCTTGCGATGGCATTTTCTTGCCGCCTCAATGGTATGCTCGCACAAAACATCCACCACTGCCGCCTGAAAGCTTGCGGCAACATCTGCCTTGTTAATTTCTTCTCCCTTTTGCTCCGCCTTATGCAGATAGTTAATCACTGCTGTTTTCACACCGCTAAAGCTGAAATCCAGAGAATCTCCATCCATCCGCACGCGCGGAAAATACACCGCCTCCGGATTTCCCTCACAGGAAAGCTTGTCAATTAACGGACCGCCCGGATAGCCTAATCCAATCACGCGTGCGATTTTATCAAATGCCTCTCCTGCCGCGTCGTCTCTGGTTCTTCCCAACACGCGGAGCGTCTGATAATCCTGCACCTCCACAATATGACTGTGTCCCCCGGATGCAACCAGGCAGACAAAGGGCGGCTCTAACTCCGGATGTGCAATCAGATTTGCCATGATATGCCCCTTAATATGATGCACCGGAACAAGCGGTTTTCCGGCGGCATAGGCAAGCGCCTTTGCACTGGAAACCCCCACCAAAAGTGCGCCTACCAATCCGGGACCATAAGTGACAGCAATTGCGTCGATCTCAGAAAGCGTGACCCCGGCAGCAGAAAGCGCCTCATCAATCACCGAGTCGATACTTTCAATGTGCTTTCTGGACGCAATCTCCGGCACAACGCCGCCGTATATTTTATGCAGGGCAATCTGTGTATTGATCACATTCGACAGCACCTGCCGTCCGTTTCTGACCACCGCAGCAGCCGTCTCATCACAGGAGCTTTCTATCCCCAAAATCAAACAATCATTCATACATTTCTCCCATATTCATCGTCATAATCAAGGCATTCTCGGTCGGATTGGAATAGTAGCGTTTTCTCTCTCCCACCCGGCGAAAGCCGTAATTTTCATAAAGCGAAATTGCCGCAGTATTGGAAAGGCGCACCTCCAGTGTCAAAAGTGAAAGTCCGCGATCCTTCGCCTCCCGGATCGCACTCTCTAAAAGCTTTTTTGCAATTCCCCTTCTTCGGTAGTCCGGATGAACGGCGATATTCGTAATATCTGCCTCTCCGGAAACCTCCCAAAAACCGCAATAGCCTAAGAGCATATCTTCCTCCCATGCAAGAAAATAGACTGCAAGCGGATTTTTCGCCTCATCCCGAAAAGACTGCTCCGACCATGGGACGGAAAAGCAAAGCCGATCTAACGCGAAAAGCTTACCGGCATCCTCCGCCCGGATTCCTGAAATTCTCATGATTCCTTTTGGATTCGGTCTGCCACCAGCAATACTGCCTCATAAATCTGCTTGGCGCATGCCTGGTATTCCTCCACATCTCCGCCGAACGGATCATCAATATCCTCATCCAATCCGGCATACTCGCAAAGCGTGTAGCATTTATTTCCTGCCATCTGCTCAAGCAAAAGCTTATGTGCCGCTGTCATGGTCAGAATCAGATCACTTTTTTCAATCAGCTCCTCATTGATCGGCTGGGCATGATGCCCCAAAAGATCAATGCCATATTCCCGCATGGCAAGGATTGCCTCATTACTCGCCGGCGCGCCCTCCTCGGCAAAAATACCTGCCGATTCGATCCGGACATCTAAATCCCGCTCCATTGCCACTTGATTCATCAAAGCCGCCGCCATCGGACTGCGGCATGTATTTCCTGTACAAACAAATAAAATGTTCATAAAATCACCTCATATATGCAAAACATGATTTCCTGCCGACTTATACAACCGATTCTGTACGGCAAGACCATATCCATCGTCCTCGGTAAATTCCGCTAAAATCAGCTTCATTCCCTCCCGGTCACATTTGCGCAGAGCATGAAACAAATTTTTTGCATAATCTCTGTTATCTGTGCCAACCTTGATGACAAGGTCTGCATCATAATCGTGCCAATTCATGCAAAGCACCGCCACCGGCTTTTTCGGATTTTTACTAAGCTCCTCCCGGATCGCCAGCTCAAGTCTCTCCGGTGCGCCCTCATAGACAATCACCTCTGCCTCCGGCGCATAATGCCGGTACTTCATGCCGGGACACTTCGGACGCTCCGATCCCTCTACCGCATGAAACACATGCCGATCCAGCTGCACTTTCGGAAGAACTGTCAGGAAATCCTTAGGTGTAATTCCACCGGGACGGAGAATGGTTGGAATTTCTCCGCTCAGATCAATAATGGTGGACTCCACCCCCACGCTGCTGCTGCCGCCATAGATAATCGCGTCAATCCGTCCCTCCATATCCTCTACCACATCTTCAGCACAGGTTGGACTGGGTTTTCCGGATCGGTTTGCGCTCGGCGCGGCAATCGGAACACCGCTTGCCGCAATTACCGCCCGTGCCGCCGGGTGAGAAGGAATCCTGATCGCAACGGTGTCTAGACCTGCCGTCACCTGATCCGGAATTTCCGGACGTTTTTTTAAAATTACTGTCATAGGTCCTGGAGAGAAGGTACGAAAAAGCAGCTCCGCTTCAGGAGGAACTTCTCTTGCTACAGAGAACACCTCGGAAAATTCCGTCACATGCACAATCAAGGGATTATCTGACGGGCGTCCCTTTGCCTGATAAATCCGCGCCGCAGCATCCGGCAGGAGTGCATTTGCACCCAATCCGTAAACTGTTTCGGTCGGGAATGCAACCAGTCCGCCCTCCCGGAGGATTTTTCCTGCCTGCTCCACAGCCTCCCGATCCTTTTCGGGATCATGAATATATAATTTCTGCGTTTCCATTTTAGTTCCTTCTTTGTCAGTTCTGAATCGAATCTAAAAGCTGATATTTTAAATCCCATAACGATTTTGTCATATCGACATAATAGGCGTGCGGATTTTCAAATCGCTTTACCTCGTCCCAAAGTCCGTCCACCTGCATTTTGCAGTATTCCTGCAAAACAGCAAGAGACGGTGTCTCATAGACCTGCACGCCCTGATCGAAAATACGCTTTAGAAGCGGACGTGCATAGAAATCCGTCATAGTTTTCCGTTTCCATGTATGCTCCGGATCAAAAATTTCATACGGCTGGGTATCGTCGATCACTTCATCATGCAGGCAGATCACATCTGCAAGCGCCATAGAATTATCCCGGGAATACAGCCGGTACACCTGCTTGAAGCCAGGGGTTGTAATCTTTGCAACATTCTCGCTTACTTTTATTTTAGGGATCAGATTTCCCTGTTCGTCCTCAACTGCCGCAAGCTTGTACACACCGCCGAATACCGGAGAGGATTTTGAGGTGATGAGCCGTTCGCCCACGCCAAATGAATCAATTTTTGCGCCCTGCATAATCATATCCCGGATAATATACTCATCCAAAGAATTGGACGCAACCACTGAACAATCCGAAAATCCTGCTTCATCCAGCATTTTACGGCATTTTTTCGAAAGATAGGTGATATCCCCGGAATCAATCCGGACACCCTTTGGACGAAAGCCCGCCGGAACAACAATTTCGTGAAAGACACGGATCGCATTCTGAAGTCCGGACTGCAATACGTTATAGGTATCAACCAAAAGCGTACAGTTATCCGGATAGGTTTTTGCATAAGCACAGAATGCGTCATATTCCGAATCAAACAGTTGCACCCAGCTATGTGCCATAGTGCCTAACGCCGGAACACCAAAATCACGATCCACACTTGCGCATGCCGTGCCGACACAGCCGGCAATATAGGCAGCTCTTGCTCCCATGGTTGCACCGTCTGCTCCCTGTGCCCGTCTTGAACCAAACTCCATTACCGGACGTCCCTCTGCAGCACGGACAATTCTGTTTGCTTTTGTAGCGATCAGACTTTGATGGTTGATTGTCAAAAGCATCATGGTTTCCACTAACTGTGACTGCACCACCGGTCCGCGAACCGTTACAATCGGCTCACCCGGAAAAATCGGTGTTCCCTCCGGAATTGCCCAGACATCGCAGCTAAAGCGGAAATTTTTCAGATATTCCAGAAATCCGTCATCAAAAATACCCTTTTCTCTCAGATACGCAATATCCTCATCGGTAAATTCCAAATGGTTCAGATAGTCAATCAGCTGCTCTACCCCTGCCATGATTGCAAAACCGCCATGATCCGGAACATTCCGGTAAAACATATCGAAGTACGCAATTTTCTCGGAATAACCCTCCTTGAAAAAACCGTTTGCCATTGTAAACTCATAAAAATCTGTTAACATTGTTAAATTCGGACGATATGACATATTAATTCTTCCTTTCGTAAACATTGGAAAAAGGGGGACAGCGTCCCCCCTCTTATCTTTCTTTTTTAAAATGAACCTCCGCCCCTCCGGTAACCGCCGGAGCGCTTGGAATCGTTGCTGCGTCTTAATGCCTGCATTTTCTCATCACTGTCCTGCTTGAAACGGCTGAGCTTATCCTCAAAGGACAGATCCTCGTTCTGTGGCTTGATCCATTCAACATCAATCGGACGTACAGGTCCTTGCGGCTTCTGCGGTGTCTGCTTTCTTGTCCGCTTAGGCGCTTCTGCCTTCTTGATAGAAAGGCTGATTTTTCCTTTCTCATCAATTTTGATGATTTTTGCACGAACCACGTCTCCTGTCTTGATATGCTCGTGAATATCCTTTACATAATCCGAAGCAATCTCAGAAATATGAATCAGACCGGTTTTATTCTCCGGCAGAGACACAAACGCTCCAAAATCCATTACATTGCTAACCTTTGCTTCTACGATTGCTCCAATCTCAAGCGCCATACTACACCTTTTCCTCCTGCTTTTTGAAAAAAATTATCCTTTGTTTTATTTTCCGGCAATATCAATAAAGACGATTTCGTCCTGCTTGATCAATCCCAGCTTTTCCCTTGCAATTTTTTCAATATATTCATCTGAGTCGATTTGACTCTTTAGCTCATCGACCTCCTGAAGCCTTTTCTTTTCATATTCAATCTGTTCCTGGAGCTTCGCAATCTGTTCCTGATTTTCTGCAATCTTTGGCTGCTCTAAAAACCCTTTTATAATCATAAACCCAAACGCAAAGATGAACACAAGCAAAAGGGGGCGATAGATCGCTTTCGTTCGATTCTTTTTCGTTATCATTTTTCTTTTTCCCTCGATTCGTTGTCCGAAGTATGCCTTTTGGTTTTCAAAAAACCACAAAAAGGTACTATAAGTAGTGTATACAATAATTGCCCCGGTGTCAAGAGTATTTTGAAAAAAATTTTAAAAATTTTAAATATTACATCAAGAACACCATCCAGAATTGTGCATACTATCCTATAAAGTGACAAAAAGTACAAAAGAATCCCTAAAGCCGCTCCGAGTATAACGTAAGCACGGATTGCTCCGGAATGGATTTGGTAGAGTCCCAAAAGGAAAAGGAGCAGCGCTAAAATCCAGAAAGAAAAATCCAAAACACCGGCAAAAATCCGTTTTTTCGTTTTTTTTCGCAGGCATCGGAAAAATGTATATAACACTCCCTCAAAAAGTCCCAGAAGCGCCATCTGCAAAAAGACCGCTGCCTGTGCTGAAATTGAGATTTTCATTACCGGAACATCGTTTCAAACAGGCTCTTTTTCTCCTGCTTTCTGCTGTACTCCAGGGCAGAAATCTTTCCCTCGCAGGTAAGCTCTCCGTCCTCCACATCCAGCTTCTGAATCTTTAAGCCATCACCCCGCACCGACAGCCTGCCATAGTTGGTGTCTAACTGCACCAGGCTTTCTGAAAAGCTCAAAACGTCGCTGACACCGGTCACAGTCAGCTTTTCACGGTTAGAAAGCGTAAGCTGCTGCGATTTTGGCACAATCTGCGGCGGCTGGATTTTCCGTTCTTCTAAAGTCATAATTATCTTGTCCTTTCTGCATCAGATTTACTCTATATCTATGCAGCAGGACACCGCTTTATGACAAAACCTCATACATCAGCGCCGCGTCATTTTTTAAAACATGCTCCGGTGTGGAGAGGACGCGCACACGCGTCACGCGTTCTCCCAGCCTGATTTCCAGAACATCTCCCTCTTTCACATCATAGGATGCCTTTGCTATTTTTCCGTTTGCTGTAATTCTGCCGGCATCACAGGCTTCATTTGCAATTGTTCTGCGCTTGATAAGCCGCGAAATCTTTAAATATTTATCTAATCTCATGTTGTCTCTCCAAAAAAAAGCTTCCTGACGAAATATCAAGAAGCTTTTGATCATTATTTATTAACAGCATCCTTTAAAGCCTTACCAGCCTTAAATGCCGGAGCCTTAGAAGCAGCGATCTTAATAATTTCACCTGTTCTCGGATTCTTACCGTTTCTTGCTTCTCTTGCTCTTACCTCAAATGTACCAAAGCCAACCAGCTGAACCTTATCCCCCTCTGACAAAGCGCCTGTGATTGCGTCAATGGTTGCAACGATAGCCTTTTCTGCATCCTTCTTGGACAATGCAGCCTTTTCTGCAACTGCAGCAACTAATTCTGTTTTGTTCATTATGATTTCCTCCTAAATAAAATTTAACAATTAATTGTCAGGAAAAAATCAGCCTTATGCGACAGATTTTTCCTAACCCTTATCTCTCATTGTAGCTTTATTTTACTGATTTGTCAATAGGTTTTCCAAATTTTTTTTGAAAAAACCTCTTATTTTATAACATTTTCACGATTTTCGCTTCGCTTTTTTCCACAAATCGTCCATTTCTTCCGGGGATAATGCGGCAAATTCCTTTCCGGAATCCTCTGCCAGCTTCTCCATTCCGGCAAATCTGCGGATAAATTTATTCGTTGCATTTGCCAATTCCACCTCAGGAGTCACCTTTAAAAAACGTCCGAGATTAACCACTGAAAAGAGAAGATCTCCATATTCCTCTGCGATCTCATCCGACGTTTGTGCAGCTTTTACCTCCACTGCTTCTTCTGAAATCTTATTTAAAACACCCGATACATCCTCCCAGTCAAAGCCAGCGGACGCAGCCTTTTTCTGCACCTTTTCTGCACGCATCAGAGCAGGCAGTCCGTGCGGAACATCCTCCAGCACATCAGTATAGGTTTTCAGATCCTTTTCCTTTTTCTTGTTCTTTTCCCAGCTTGAGAGCGCTTCCTCAGCAGATGCAGCCTTCTCTGCGCCAAACACATGCGTATGCCGGGAAATCAGCTTGGTGCAGATCTCGTTTAAAACGTCATCAAAATTAAACGCACCGCGCTCCTCTGCAATCGTTGCATGAAATGCAACCTGCAGCAGCACATCACCCAGCTCATTTGCAAACATCGCGTCATTCTTCTGATCCAGCGCGTCAATCGCCTCATATGTCTCCTCAATCATACTCTTTTTGATGCTTTCGTGCGTTTGCGCCTTATCCCACGGGCAGCCGTTTTCTCCGCGAAGCGTTTTTAAAATACTTAATAAATCGTCTATCGTATATTGCTTTTTCATGTCTTATTCCCCCAATCTGTATAAATCCTCAAAAAAATTCGGATAGCTGACTGAAACGCAGGCTGCATCGTCCAGGCAGGAATCGCCGTCCGCACCTTGCGCTAAAACAGCAAGGCTCATTGCCATCCGGTGGTCGCCGTAGGTGCGAAACGCTGCACCGTGGAATGCTTTTCCGCCGTGAATGATCATGCCGTCTGCGGTTTCTTCAATGTCAATTCCGCATTTCCGGAATTCATCTGCCACTGCACGAATCCGGTTCGTCTCCTTCACCATCAGCTCCTGCGCGTCATAAATCCGGGTTGTTCCTTTCGCAAAAGCCGCCGCTACCGCTAAAACCGGAAGCTCATCAATCAGCCGCGGAATCAGGCTGCCGCCGATTTCACACCCGGAAAAATACTCTCTGCTGAACGTTTTGAAG
>RQCD01000225.1 GCA_008668455.1 Clostridia bacterium | reverse complement strand
GTTCCAAGCGTGGGCAGTTCGTCAAGCAGAAAAGCAGTGTAACCGTCTGTAATCTTTTTTCCGCGGATGGTTTCAGTTTTTAGAATACCGCTGCCGCAGGAGATTGTTGCGCAGATTGTTTCTGCGTCTGTTTTGATTGTCAGTTCAACATTTTTTGCAGGCTCGGTCGCAAAATTTGCGGCAAAATACGCATTTCCTCTGACCCAAACCGACACGCGGTGCAAGGAGGAAACGTATGCAGGGAGTGTGTTTTTGGAAAGCCACCGGATTGTATGTTTTGTATGAATGCTCCTGGGCAGACTAAAGCACCATTGGAAAGGAGAAATTCCCTCCACAGCAATTCTTCCACCGAGTTTGTTTTCAAAAATACCGGCGCCCATACCCCGGACATGTTCTACAAGATCTCGGTTTTCTGCGGTATATTCTGCGTTTTCATTTGTTTTCTCAATCGTATAAGTCTCCCGGATGCTCCAGACAAAGCCTTGGCGGATATTTCTTCTGTGTCTGCCGGGCATATTTAGCGGATGCTCCAATTCCTGCTCTAGGGTATCTTTCGTATAGACTCCGGCGGTCTGAAAGCCGGTATATTCGCCAAAGCCGCGGCTGTTTAAAACGTCCAGAGCGTTTGCATCGAGCAAAACGCCTTTTGAAAGACATTCCATCAATGCTTTCTCCGGAATATGCAAAGCCGTATTCTGATCCATGAAAAATACCTGCATGTGCTCCGGGTCACAGGCATAGGGAATCCCAATCAGATGTAAATCCTGTGCCTGCGGCAACGATTGAAAACATTCCCATTTCTGCGCTGCCGGATAGGCAGCGCTTGTCTGATCCCACCAAAAGCCTGCCCCGGAGAGCGACTGCGTTCCAAAGGCAGAGGTCAGAAGTGTGCTATATGCACGGGCATTTTCTGCCATTTCAAAGAATTTTTCATGTTCTTCTCCAATCATTTCCTCCTTGGAGAGTACATTATATGCTGTTCCGGTGCAGCCTGCCGCCTGATAAATAAATGCCTCAAAGGCGGTAAAGGACGGAGATTTTCTAAGGCTTTGATAAGGAAAATTCTCAATTTCCGATTCAACCCTTTTTGCAAATGCCGGGAGATCGCGAATCTGCATAGAAATGCGGTTTGCTTTATCCAGCACGTCTGTGATTTGAAAATCCGTGTAGACACCGCCGCCGGGACGCCAGTAGATTTCAGGCGCTTCTTTTGCAGCTAGAATTTCTGCCCAATGCGCGCAGTCCAGCCCGTCTGTTCCCGACATGTGCGTCATGGCGCCCAGAGTGATTTTTGGGTCAATTTCATGCACAGCAGTCTCCACATGATGATAAACCTCGCCGATTCTCTGCGCGTTATATTGAATCCATGCTGTGCGCAGCTTTATCCGGGTTTCCGCATCCGGACTGTTGAAATTTTCAAAAAGCTGTTCGCGCGTAAGAATCTTTAATTCAGGATGCAGCTCAAAAAATCGCGCAATACAGCAGTCACAGGCGCAGGCAAGAGAACTGATATCATCATCAATATAGATTACATCCGGATGCAGCCGGGCATAAATCCGGTATTGCTCTTGATAATACTGTATATTTTTCTTGCTTGACGGACAAATTCTCCCGTCGATTTTGTTTCCCTCCATTATCACATAAGGGTCAAGTGTCCTCATGCTGGAATCAACATCCTCGGAAAAGAATCCAATCGTTGTCAATACATTGATTCCGGCAAGCATATGCTTTGATTTCACCATATCCAGGTAAGGTTTTATTAAATTTGCCTGTTTCTGATGATAGGAAAGCGCTTTTACAGAATGCGTAAACTGTGAAAAAAAGAAAACCTCATCAAATGCATTTTTGTAACGGTCAAGATTCTTTTCAAGATCTTCAACATTGGCAGAGTTGGTTCTCAATGCTGCTGTAAATTTGGTATGCATCATACCACCTCCTCATGCTTAGTTTAGCATGATTCAGTCCGCTGGTAAATATAAAATATTTGCTTTTATTTATAAAATTATTGCTTTATCGACACTTTTGTGATAAAATGATCACAAGAATCAACAAAGGGAGAGACTGTTATGGATGTTGGATTTTTAAACTATACCGAGCATTGTTCAGAGGATATTTATTTTCTGCATTATGGAATCAAGCAGTGCAAGCCTTCGGAATTATGTCCTCCAATGATCCGGAACATGTATTATCTGCATTATGTGATTAAGGGAGAGGGAACATTTTCTGATGGAATAAAAACATATCCGATCCGAAAGGGGGATTTGTTTGCGATCTATCCGGATGATGTGGTGTCCTATTGGGCAGATTCTGAAAATCCTTGGTATTTTTGCTGGATTGGCTTTGATGGAATAAAATCGGCGGAGTATTATCATAAAATCGGAATCAGCCGTGAACAGCCGGTGCGCCGGGTGGATGGAAGAAAATTTTTTCATACGGTAATGCAATGCTATTTGTATACAAAAAATCATACCGAGGTTTCCCAACTAAGACTGACGGGTTATTTATATGAGGCATTGGCAGATTTGGAAGACAAGCCGAAAAAGAAGATTACTTCGCATCGTGCAGTTTCTGAGGCAATTCAGTATATGCGTTACCAATGCGATCAGAAAATTTTTGCATCCGATGC
>RQCD01000001.1 GCA_008668455.1 Clostridia bacterium | reverse complement strand
GCAGATAGGTTAGTACAAATGACCAGAAAATATATAAAAATGTATTCTTGACCGAGCTTAGGAAAAACGCGTCTCCAACTACTAACCGGTAATTATCCAGTCCGACAAATTCCACCGGCGTATAGCCCTGCAGCCGGAAAAAGGAACGGACAATTCCCTGCACAATCGGATTCCAGACTGTGATGATAATACAAAGGAGCGCCGGCAGACCTAAAAGCCATGCTCCGTAGTCCTTTTTGATCGTTGTCCAGATTCCTTTCCTCTCACGACCAATCGATGTGTTTAATTTCATAAGTATTTCGCCCTTTCAAAAAATCTTCTCTGAATCAACGAGCGCTGATATTTGATTCTCAGCGCCCATTGTTTTCTTTCTTATTCTGATATTTTGTCTAAATAATTTGCCTGGAACTGTGCCACGCTGTCATCCAGCATTTTCTGAATATCCACATTTTCATCTAAGAGAACCTTTTGCAGGAGAGAATCCAGCTCGCGGTAAAGATTCTGTGCGCAGTACGGCGGTTCGGGAACTAAGGTTGTGTTTTCCAGATCCGGGTATGCGCTGAATTTTCTCTCATCCACATTGACATAATTTTCTCTTGCCTTTTTGATGGTGTTCACATAGTCCGGATCGCTCCAGATGTAAACGTTGTTTGAGCCGACAACATAATCATTTTTGTTATCGCTTTCAAAATCTTCCGAAAGCTTTTTCACCTTGGTATCGTCCATTTTCGGGGTAAAGCCGCAGATTTCCAGCCAGTTAAAGCATGCGTCCAGCTGCTCCTGGGTCGCACGGTTCGAGAACATGTAAAGCGATCCGCCCAGTAGTGCCTTTCTTTCTCCGTTTACCCCCTTCGGCATTGCGCAGAGGGAGAAGCACTCTAACGGCAGCTTGTTGATCTCAATAATTTCCGCGAAATTGTTCCGCTCGTTAGACGGCGCATAGATTCCCATTGCCACCTGACCGCCGGCAAAGCGTTTCCGAAATTCTACCGTATCCACCAGCGCATTGTCTCCGATGACGTTATATTTGTATTTCAGATCCTTTATGTACTGGAACGCATTCACCATTTCCTGACTGTTATAAACAGCAGTCCATTTACCGTCGATACATTCTTCAAATTCTCCGCCGAATGCCCATGCAATATTCATAAAGTTCCAGCCGCCGTTTCCGCTTGTGGTCGGAACAAAGAAGCCCTGCACACCGGTTTTATCCTGAATGATTTTTGCTTTTTCTGCAAGATCCTCCCAGGAGGTCGGAAAAAGCGGAATACCGTCTGCATCTGCCAGACCTGCCTGCTTAAATAATTCTGCATTGCACAAAAGTCCCATGACATAGGCATTCACCGGAACGGCATAATATTTATCATCCCGCTTTAAGTCAATCATAAATGCCGGATTCAAGGCAGTGTCAAAGCCGCGTTCCTTTAGCTGCTTTGTGATGTCTGCCGCATAGTTTCCGTCGATAATTTTCTTTGTTTCGGTAAAGAACGTATCGTACAGCATCGGAAGATCACCGCTGGACGCCAACGGCAGAAATGACTCGGTATCATAGCCGTATCTTCTCTCCACCACGTTGACATCCGGATATTTTTCATTCATTTCTGCCACACGGGATTTAAAGAGCGCGTATTCCGACTCATTGTTCTCATCCGGCACATTTCCGATAGTGATTTCAATTTTCCCGTCGTTCGCCGTCTCCCGCTTGCCGCATCCGGAAAATGCTCCGCATGCTAAAATGAGCGCTAAAAGCATACTGCTCATTTGTCTGATTCTTTTTTTCATAGTTTCTTCCTCCATTCATCTTCTACATTGGGAAATATAAAAAGGTGCAGAGCATTCTGTACTCTTTTTTCATATCCCTTTTTTGATCTTAAATTAATTATAGCACGGTTTTTTCACAAAATATACTGCACAATCCTTTTAATAGGTTCTCTATCCTACTATTTTGCATAAAAAAAACAGCCGCACACATGCGGCTGTCCGAAAATCTGAATCAATTTTTATTTTTGCTTCTTTGCTGCCTGCTCAGATTCTTTCCAAGCTGCCCACCAGGGACTTGCGATAAAGATTGAGCTGTAAGCGCCGATGATAACGCCGACAATCAGCGGGAATGCAAATTCCTTGACAGAGTTCACTCCTAAAATATAGAGCAGAACAATCGTGATCAGAGTTGTGATGGTTGTATTTAAGGTACGTCCCATGCTTTCATTAATACTTTTGTTCACAATATCTGAAATACTTCCCTTTCTCGGATTAAAGCCTTTCATATTTTCACGGATTCTGTCAAATACAACAATCGTATTATTGATTGAATAGCCAACCACCGTCAGCATTGCTGCAATAAAGGTTGTATTCAGCGGTGTGTAGGTGATTGCATAAACTGCCATCATAACGAAAATATTAATCACAAGCGCGGCAATTGCAGTCACAGCGGAACGCCACTCAAAACGGATTGCAATATATGCTAAGATACAGATAATTGCAATCAGTGTGTAAACCAACGCTTTCTGCTGAATGTTCTTACCAAAGCTTGCAGAGGCACTGTTCACTGCCATCGGCTCATCTGCTTCCAGATTGTACTGTTCTTTCAGAGCGGAATAGATTTCATTTTTCTTTTCTTCTTCAATTGGCTGTGTTTTGATGGATGCCTGTGTTCCGTCACCAATTGTCTGAACAATAATCGGAGTGATACCGGTTTTTTCCTCCAGAAACTTTTCAACCTCCTCATTGTTGAAAGTCTGCTGCATATTAACCTGCATGCGGATACCGCCCATAAACTCAACGTCAAAGTTGAAGCCGCCCCGTACAAAGTACATAACGATTCCTAAAACCACGATCACTACGGGGATTAAAAGATATTTCACCTGGTTATTTGTCACATTGATTTGCTTCATTTCATTCCCCTCCTATCATGCGCAAAACATTTTGCGGTTCTGAATATTCAGACGCACAAACTGCTTTAATAAGAATTTTGTGATAACAATTGCTGTGAACATACTAATCACAACACCCCAGCCTAATGTTACCGCAAAGCCGCGGATTGTTCCGATTCCGGAAAGATAGAGAACAACGCAGGTGATAATCGTGGTAACATTGGAGTCTAAAATTGCACCGAATGCCTTATGGAAGCCTGCGTCAACCGATGCCTTTACGGTCTTTCCAAGCTTTAATTCCTCTTTCATACGCTCAAAAATAATAACGTTTGCATCCACTGCCATACCAATCGACAGGATAATGCCGGCAATTCCGGAAAGGCTCAGATTGATTCTGAACACACCTAAAACCAAACTGATGATACCAACGTAGAACAGCAATGCCAAATCTGCGATCAAACCAGGGATTCTGTAGATCAGAAGCATAAACAGCATGACAACTAAAATCCCGATGCCGGCTGCCAAAAGACTGGTCGGCAGCGCTTTTTCACCCAGCTCTGCACCAATCGTGTTTTGGGTAACCGTGATCAGATCAAACGGCAACGCTCCGGACTTAATCTGATTTGCAAGCTTCTGTGCCTCCTCAGCTGTCTTGAAGCTTCCGGAAATGACGCAGGTTTCGGAATTAATTTCTTCCTTAACACTCGGACTGGAGATAATATCATCATCCATCTTAATGGAGATAAAGTTCTTGTTTTCACCAGAGCGTGCAGCTGCTGCCTTGGTTGCCTCTGCAAACTTTGCAACGGCATCCTTATTTAAGGTCAGCTCTACATAATGCTCCGACGCGCCTGCCTGGCTCAGCTGACCGTATTTTGCCTTTGCATCTGCAATATCGGTTGCTCCGTCCATTACCTCATTTCCATCAGCGTCCACAAACGTCAGTCTTGCAGTAGATCCTAAAAGCTCTGCTGCCTGATCTGTCTCAAATACAGACGGAATCTCGACTGTGATTTGACCCGTTTCATCCTTACTGATTCTTGCCTCGGTATAGCCTGCATTCGTCAGACGGTTGGAGAATACAGATTCTACAACATCCATCTGTTCGTCGGTCGGATTCTGATAGTCCGCGCGGAACGTGATGACTGAGCCTCCTGCTAAGTCTATACCCTTTCTGATTCCCTTGTTCTCATCAAACATGCCGCCATAGGTGAAGCCTGCGATATTAAACCCAAAAAAGGCTACATAATTC
>RQCD01000079.1 GCA_008668455.1 Clostridia bacterium | reverse complement strand
TTATAGAACATTTCTTCCATGTAGTCGCCATATTTTGCGTCCCCCCGGATATAGGACATAGCGGCATAGGTTTCATTAAAGAATCTGAAGTTACAATATTCCGCCTCTGCCGTACTGCTACCCGGACCGATATATTCATTCCCAGACCCCGGCGCGCCGGACAGATGTACCGCCTTTTTCCGAAGCTTCCGGATGGCATTTTCTGTCTCCTTTAAATACTCCTCTTTTCCGGTTACCGTATACAGCATTGCCGGCTGACGAATCACCATGCCATATCCGGCAGTATGGTTTGAATTATACCGCAATTCCGGCTTTAGGAGCGACTGATAGGACTGTTCAAACAAATCATGCCGGCAAAGATAATCCTCATACTCCTCCGCAAAAATTTTGAACCGTTCCTCTCCGGTGTAGTGATAGCATGCCACCATCACTTCTATGATCAGCGATCCGGAATAGCTTGTTTTCCGATCTCCTTTCCAGTTTTCACAAAACCAAAGCATGCACCGGCAAACAGCATCCAGGACATCCGTTCTGCCGGTCGCCTCGTAAAATGCCAAAAGCGCCTTCATACCACAGGACGTACCCCACGCGTTGTAGTCCTCATAAATTTTTGCGTCCGGCTCATAATATGTGCCTAAATATCCATCCTCGCGCTGATTTTTCATCATCGCATTTACCCAATTTTCTGCTTTTGTGATTAACTCTGCATCCTGTAAGGTATAAGCTAATTTCACCAGTCCCGTCCAATAGTTTCCGGAAATCTCAGCGCCCCAGCCGGATTGATCACCATCTCCCCAGTGCTTGACATAGCTCTTTGCAACATACGGATCTGCAATCATTCCTGGCTCTAATTCATCCAGATGACCTCCCATACCGTCCTTGTTCCGGAGCAGCTGCTCGTTTAAAAATCCCTCAGCCCGGATTGCACCCAGAGGGAATGGCTTTAATTTCTGATAAATTTGCATTTTTTATTCCTCCTTTTCTTCATTTTATCAGAAACAGAAAAAAAGTAAATACAAAATTCTCATATATATGGACAATTCTCATATAAAATGTTATACTATATACGGAGGGATCAATATGATATTTTATGAAATCACTTTAAAATCACTGCCAAGAATACTGTTTGCATATCCTGTACAGGTAGAGCACTACCAAAATCATTTTCATAAGCCGACCAATTTTTTAGAATTATGCCTTGTGGAGGAGGGCGAAATTGTTTATCAGTATTCGGATCAATCAAAGACACATATCGTTCCAGGTACATTTGATCCGGTTTTACAGGATATGGACTGTGATACCTTTGCCTTTTGCGATATGCCGCAGCGGCATACAACCGTTGGGGTCACCGTGGAATATGATTCTATTCGGCATGACACAAAAAACCCGATAAGCATTTCCGAAATAAAGGAGAAATTGAATCAGCAAAATTATTTTCTGATTCCCTTTCAGGAGCCTTTGGAAACAGATTTTTCTCCGATTTTGGCACGGCTGACCCATCTGTGCAGCACCTATTCCTCACCCCGGCAGGAGAATAAGCTCAAGGCAATTTCAGAATGGTTTCTGCTTGTAAACGATCTGACAAAATATGTGTTAAAGCGAATCGAGCCAAATGCCGCTCTGCCGCCATCCGCTGCAAGATACGTCCGAGAGGCAGAAAAATACATTGCCGAACATTACCAGCATACTCTTTCCGTTTCTGAAATTGCAGCTGCGCTTGGTTTGTCTGCCGGGTATCTGCATACAATTTTTAAAAATGTGAATGGAATTTCGATTGTGGAATTTATCAATCAGTATCGGATCAATCTTGCAAAGCAGTATATTCTCAATCAAAATCTGCCGTTGAATGAAATTGCCGCACAGGTTGGTATTTCCGATCCGGCATATATAAGCAGACTATTTAAAAAAATCACCGGGATAAGCTATCGGCAATTCTGCAAAAAGAAAGGCACTCTTGAAAAAGACATAGATCTTTCATGGACATAGATACTCTTTCCATATAACGATAAAAAAGCATAAAGCATGCCGCCGATACCTGATTTTGTGAGGAATGACGGAGATTTTTGGATCATATCAAGACCGGCAAGCACAAAAATCGGAGCAACAGCGGTAAACGTTTTCTTGAATCCGTTCCAGGTCATAGCGGCAACAGAAGAACAAAATCCGTCTACACTTGCTGCAGTTGGGCAGGATATAAAGTTAATGTTCAGCTTCCGTTATATTGCTTACTGTCTATAATCATTTCAATCAATTCCTTTCTGACCGTAATAGGCATCTGCACCATGCTTTCTCAGAAAATGTCTGTCGAGAAGTTCGCTTTGTATGATATTGTCCGGCTTCATTAAGATTGTATGATATGCCATATCCGCAATTTCTTCGAGAATAACGGCATTTTCGACAGATTTAGCGGCGTTTTCTCCCCAGGTAAAAACTCCGTGAGAGCAGACAAGGACACCGGGAATTTCCCTTGCCTTTTGGTTGTCGAACAGCTCTGTTATAACAAGTCCGGTTTCTTTTTCGTAATCTCCTCTTATCTCATCGGCAGTCATTTTTCGGGTGCAGGGAATTTCCCCGTAAAATGTGTCTGCATGGGTTGTTCCCAGGGGAGGAATCGGCATTGCACATTGTGCGAATACGGTTGCCCATTTGGAATGAGTGTGCGCAATTCCGCCTATGTGCGGATAGCGTTTGTAAAGCTCCAGGTGCGTTGCCGTGTCAGAGGACGGGTTAAATCTTCCCTCTATTTTGTTTCCCGAAAGGTCTACCACAACCATATCCTCAGACATCATACTTTCGTAACCGACACCTGACGGTTTTATTACGACATATCCGGTATTTCTGTCGATTTGCGAAACATTTCCCCAGGTAAGCTTTACAAGCCTGTGCTTCGGCAGCATAAGATTTGCCGAAAATACAGCCTCTTTTATTTTTTCTAACATATTGTCACTTCCTATTGCAATTCTTCGTTGTATATGGTACGATATACTTATAACACAAAGAACGAAAAGATTCAATATGTGGTGGATATTTAGGCAAATGCGCAAATGATAGAATAAAATGAGCGAAAATGGTGATAAAATGAGCATAACAAGCAGACAGGAAAATATATTAAAATTGGTGGGCGAATATAAATATATATCGGTTCAAAAGCTGGCAGAACTGACGTATACTTCGCCGTAGAGCATAAGGCGTGATTTAGCGCGTCTCGAAAATATGTGTTTTGTAAAAAGAACGCACGGCGGCGTGCAGAGCATGGAGGAAAGCAACCTGCCGCCGAATTTTAAAAATCGTATGTCGCAAAACACGGCGCTTAAACGGAAAATAGCATATAAGGCGGTACGTTTTCTGCATGACAATCAGTGTGTCATGCTCGACAGTTCATCAACAGCAGGCTATCTGCTGCCGCATATCGCCAAGCTTAAGGATATTACACTGTTTACAAATAATATGATAACAGCGCTGAATGCCATTAATTACGGCATATCCACATACTGTATCGGCGGGCATGCATATAAAAATTCGCCGGTTCTGTCCGGAGAAGAAACGTACAAAATATTGGAAAGCATACATCCGGATATTGTGTTTTTTTCTTCGTTCGGTTTGGATTCCGACGGAAATATCACAGACCCTACCCCTGAAGAAAACTATGCACGTGCGATTATGCTGAAAAATTCGGCGCAAAGCGTATTTTTGTGCGATAGCGAAAAGTTTGGCAGGCGCTCGGTATATAGCCTGACATCTGTGGATAAGGTAACGGCATGCGTATTCAATGAAAGGTTTGAAAAATTGAAATGTAAATGTCATATTGTTTATTAATGTGCCGTTCTAAGGCTCTAAAAAAGGTGTTTTGGGGACACCAGAAGCAGCTTCTGATGTCCCCAAAACGAAACCCCCTATCGGAGCTGCGCTCCGCAATCCTTTTCCAGGTATTTGAGCATTTTATCAAATACTTCATTCACTTCATCACCGGTCAAGCTGCGGTCGGCGGCACGGAATGCAACTGCAAATGCCGCACTCTTTTTCCCCTCCGGAATCTGTTCACCCTCGTAAACGTCGAAAAGCTCAATATGCTCTAAGAGTGCGCCGGCTGCTTTTGTCATTGCATTTTCCAGATCTGCAACCGGAATCTCCCGATCTACCAAGACAGCAATATCGCGAATAACTGCCGGATAACGCGGCAATCCGCGGTACTTCACTTCCTCAGTCGGCTCTAAGGATGCAAAATCCAATTCCGCCGTAAAGCATGCGTCGTCAATTTCAAAGCTTTTGCATACATCCGGATGCATTTGTCCGACAATACCGATCTCCTGATCTCCTGCATACACCTTAGCGCATCTGCCCGGATGGAATGACGGGTGATCGCTGCATGCCTTGTAGGAAATATTGTTCATATGCAACGCTGCAAAAAGCTCTTCTAAAACACCCTTGATATCATAAAAATCTACCTTGCCAAACATGCCGAGCGTAACTGTTTCGCGCTCATCCGGGAGTCTTCCCGGCTCTGTCGGAATATAAATTTTTCCGATTTCAAACAGCTTTGCCTGTGCAATCCGGCGGTTATAATTATGTGCAAGAATCTGCATCATAGAACCAATTGTGGTTGTTCTCATCACTGAAGTATCCTCGCCAAGCGGATTGGTGATGACTACATTTTTCCGCATAGCGCTTTCTTTTGCAAAATTCAGCTTGTCATAAATTGTCGGAGACACAAATGTATAGGTGCAGATTTCTGAAAGCCCCTCTGCAATCATAATCCGCTTTACAAAATCACGCCTTTCCTGAATTGCAGTCAGACCGCCTGTAGTGGTGCTGCCGGAGAGAAGCGTGGTCGGAATGTTATCATACCCGTAGATTCTTGCAATCTCCTCTGCAATATCTGCCTCGCTTTCAATATCCGGACGGAAGGTTGGAGCGACAATTTCCATCTTATCGGTATCTACAAAAAACTCTAATTCACGCAGATAGGTTACCATATCCTCCATCGGAATATCTGTCCCCAAAAAAGCATTGATCTTCTCCGGGCGGAACGCGTGTACCTTTTGTTCTTTGATATGACCCTTCACATCAATCACACCGCCGACAACCTCGCCGCAGCCAAGCTCCTCCACCAGCTGGCATGCACGCTCTAATGCCGGGATGGTGTTATTGACATCCAGTCCCTTTTCATAGCGTGAGGATGCCTCGGTACGGAGTCCGGCTCTCTGTGCGCTCAGGCGAACAGACGCTGCGTCAAAGGTTGCAGACTCAAAAATAACTGTAGTGGTGTCCGGCTTTACCTCTGAATTAAAGCCGCCCATTACACCGGCAATTGCAACCGGACGGTTTCCGTCTGCAATCACAAGATCCTTAACACAGAGGGTGTGGTCTGTATCATCCAGCGTTTTAATGATTTCGCCCTCGTGTGCATCCCGGACAATGATTTTATGTCCCTCTAAATCACGCAGATCAAACGCATGCATCGGCTGACCGTATTCCAGCATGATATAGTTTGTAATATCCACAATATTATTAATCGAACGAACTCCTGCTGCTCTTAGGCGCGCTGCCATCCATTTCGGAGACGGTCCGATTTTCACATTCTTTACCATCCTCGCACTATACCGCAGACACTTATCCGGATTCTGTACTTCAACGGTCAGAGTATCCTGAATCTTTTCGTCATTTTCCGAATAGGTCGGCTTTTTTACCGAGAACGGACGATGGAATGTAACTGCCGTCTCTCTTGCCAAGCCGATCACGCTAAAGCAATCCGGACGGTTTGAGGTAATTTCAAATTCTACCACATCCTCATTCAGCCCAAAATAGTCCTTAATATCCATGACAACTTTTGTGTCCCCCGGAAGAATTAAAATTCCGTATTCCGGCGTATAGCCAAGATCCGCATCGGTAAGACCCAATTCCTCATGAGAGCAAAGCATACCGTTTGATTCCACACCGCGGAGCTTTCCTTTTTTGATCACTGTACCGCCCGGCAGCCTGGATTGATGCTTTGCCACCGGAACAATCTGTCCCTCTTTTACATTCGGTGCGCCGGTTACAATCTGGATCACCTCATCGCCGACATCCACCTGGCAGATCACCAAATGATCACTGTTTTCGTTCGGTTTAATCTCTAAAATTTTACCTGTTACAACATTTTCAATTGCCGCTCCGATATTTTCCACGCCCTCGACCTTTGATCCGGTCATGGTCAGTGCATGCGCATACTGCTTTGGTGTGATTCCCGACATATCGGTAAAATCGGCAAACCAACTCATTGGTACTTTCATACGATCCCCTCCTTTAGAACTGATTTAAAAATCTCATGTCGTTTTCATAGAACAAACGAAGATCGTCAATGCCATAGCGGCGCATAACGATTCTTTCCAGTCCCAGGCCAAATGCGAAGCCGGAATAGACCTCCGGATCAATTCCGCAATTCGCCAAAACCTTTGGATGTACCATACCGCAGCCTAAAATCTCGATCCATCCCTCACCCTTGCAGACGCGGCAGCCTTCGCCGCCGCAAACAAAGCAGGAAACGTCCATTTCCGCAGACGGTTCGGTAAACGGGAAATGATGCGGACGAAAACGAACCTTTGCGTCCTGTCCGTAGAGCTCCTTGATAAACGCCTCCAGCGTTCCTTTCAGATCTGCCATGGTAACGCCCTTATCTACCACCAATCCCTCAATCTGATGGAAAATCGGAGAATGGGTTGCGTCCACAGCGTCACTCCGGTACACGCGCCCCGGCGCGATAATCCGGATCGGCGGCTTTTGCTTTTCCATCACGCGTACCTGCATCGGCGAGGTTTGCGTTCTTAATACAATATTATCCTCTACATAAAAGGTATCCTGTGTATCGCGCGCCGGATGATTTTTGGGAATATTTAATGCCTCAAAGTTATAGTAATCATATTCCACCTCCGGACCTTCGGCAATCTGAAATCCCATGCCGATAAAGACCTTCTGCACCTCATCCAGTACCTGGGAAAGCGGATGCATATGTCCTAACTCCTGCTTTCTGCCCGGCATGGTAACGTCGATGACTTCTCTTTTCAGCTTTTCCTCCTGAAGCTTTTTGGAAAGCTCTGCTTTTCGCTCGTCAATTTCCTTTTCCAGGAATGTGCGAATCTCATTTGCAAGCGCACCGATCTTCGGACGTTCCTCGCTTGAGAGCGCACCCATGCCCTTTAAAACGGCAGTCAGCTCTCCTTTTTTCCCCAAAAAACGAATCCGGAGCTGATCCAGACCCTCTAAATCCTTTGTCTCGGCAAGCAAATCGGTTACATTCTGCCGGATCTGCTGCAGCTTTTCTTTCATCTAATCAATCCTTCCATATTTTAATGAAAAAATCCCTGCATGGATAAATCCATGCAGGGACGAAAATACTTCCGCGGTACCACCCTGATTTCTGCACAAAGACAGACGCTTCATTTACGTTAACGGACGCAGGTAACCGGCGCCAGCTACCCATTTCCACTTCACCGGCACAGCTCCGAAACGAAGGTTCAGCAAGTCCTCTTACCGCAGCGGCTTTCAGCCCGTGACCTCTGCTCTCTTATGGCGAATTGACTGCCTACTGAATTTCATCATCGCTTTTCATACTAATATTATACCACGTTTTTTCATTTTTTCAAGTCTTTTTTCAAATTCTCCTATATTTTTTGAAATCCAATGCATTCAACCGGTGATTCTGCGGACAGTTCGAAATTCTCCGAAAGCTTTGGATCGCACCAGACGCTGTCCTGCTCATAGCCGGCAGACTGCGCCTCAGACAGCGGAATATCCTGCTCCTCATACCGGAACAAAACCGGCTCTTTTCCGCTCAGATCAAAGATCAGGTTATGATGCGACTGGATTGCTGCGGTCATTCCTTTCTTGCCCTCAATCGCACTAAAGATCGGCGTATTGTCTGCCACCAGAATATTTTGCTCCAGAAACAGTCCTGTATGCATTTCGTCAATCGAATGCCGAACGACTGCCAGACCGCCGATGGCAAAAATATTATTCCGCACTGCCACATTACTGCCGAAATGCTGATGATAGCATTCTGCGGACGCGCGATAGACAAGATTTCTTTCCACAACCACATAACTGCTGCCCTCGTCTGTGTAGATTCCCCAGCCGCCGTACTGTCTGCCAAGAATATCATGGATCACATTTTCCGACACAACCGTCCCGCGCTGTTTTCCTAAAAGATAAATTCCTCCCATATCCGAAAGATTTCCCATACCGATATGGTGTACATGATTCTTTGAAATCCGGTTTCCGTATGTGTTGGAGTTTTGATATCCCCAAACCCAGCCGACCGAAATCCCGGAATAGTCCAAATAGCTGATGGTGTTCTCTAAAATCTCGTTATGACTGGTGTGGCACAAAAGAATTCCGCAGCCGGCGGCATACCGTTTTCCGCAATGTGAAATTTCACAGTTTTTGATACTGTTATGATGTGTCCAAGTGCTTTTTTCCTCGTCATATTCGCCGCCGAAAATCTTAATTCCGCCGGCGCCCATATCATAAAAGCGGCAATTTTCAATCCGAATATCGCTGCACCCCTTGCCGATACAAATTCCGTGGATGCCGATATTCTGAAAGCTGCAATCCTCAAACGAGCATCCATGCGCATAGGAAAGGTTAATTGCTCCGGGCGCATAGGCAACCGACTGATTATCGCTCCCAAAAACCTGCCCCTCATCCTCCGGCAGACTACACCCAGACGTACTTGCATAATCTCCTTTTGTACAAATGAAATCCAATCCGCGGAACCGGATATACTCCGCGCTCCATTCCTCCGTTCCGGTAATCTGAAAGAACGCGTCCGTCATCGGTGCATACACACAAATATTTTCCGGCGTCTGATCCTCCCGCTCCGGCATATAATAAAGCTTTCCTGCATGCCGGTCCAGATACCACTCTCCCGGATTTTCAAACAGCTCCGGCAGATTTTCCACATAATACTCTAAATTCGCCGGGTCGTTCGGATTATCCTCATAATGATTGGTGATTTTAAAACGGCTCTGATACTTCATGGTCAGCTTTCCGGTTTCCCGGTCGTAGCTTTCCACCGGCGAATGCTCATCAATCCAATAATGGTAATAGCTGATAATTGCGTCCTCAATGCCGGAAAGATGGTTTAAATCTTCTTTTCTTGCGATAAACCACCGGGAGGAATGGGTATGTAACGTTCCCTCCGGATTTTCCGTTCCGAGACAGTGGAGCGTTCCCTCCTTTGGATAGCGCGTCAGCTTTGCACGCTCTCCGTCCACATACAGATCGGTAAAATTCCAGTCTCCGCTTTTGACCTCCGGAATTTCGGCTGAAAAGCACGCATGCCCGTTAAAAGTGTCTCTCTGAAACCCCTTTAATCTCTTTCCGCCGATCACACGGCAGCGGCGGTTTCCATAGGATTCAAACTGAATATCCAAAAGACAGTCGTTCTCCCGATACTTCAGAAGCTTTTCATATTCCAGAGACACCGGCGCAGAAAGATAATACTCCTCATCCATCATCACAATCCGGACCGGCTGCCTGCCTCCGCCGCACCGCAGCTGATACACCTTCATAAGCGCCTCCTCAATCCCCGGAAGCGGTCCGTTTCCAAACCCGTCTTGTTTCGCTGAAAAACCGGAATAATACGGTTTTCCTTTTTCCTGTGAAACATAAAGCGTTGATACATTTGCGTAATTGTACATTACAATCTCTCCTTCTAAAATTTAATCAACATTAGCAATACTGCTGCCGCAGAAAAAAGAAATGAAATTAACTCCTGCCCGGAGCATTCCTCCCGGAAGATCACCTTGGAATTGATAAACACAATCACAAAGCCAGCCGCCGAGGAAATTACAGAATAAACCGAAATCGGGATATGCCTCATAACATACATAGATAAAACAGTCGCCAAATTACTTCCAACTGTTCCCAGTAGGATATAGAACTGGAATCTCTTTGTTTTCGACAAGGCAATCATCTGCTCTTTTCGGTTTTTGGAAAGCACAGCCCGAATCAGTATGTAGCCCAGCATCAACAGATTCGTGTAAAGGCATAAACAGCTATCCGACATTTTCTGTTGATTTTGCGTGTAATATTTTAAAATAATGGATGACGCTGCGCTATTTACTATCATTGCCACACCGTTCAAAACTGCCTTTTTGGTGATGACGTGACGCTGATTTCCATATAACGGAACCAGGATGGATGCCGTCATCAAAACGGCAGCAAGCACCTGAACAGCCTGCACAGAATCGTGCATCACCAAAACACCCCAAAGCCAGATCAAAAGCGTGCTTCCGCGCTGAAACACCGAGCATAAAAGCAAGCTCATCTGCGACATTGCCAAAAGGATTAACAGATTTGCTAAAATTGCACATATGGCAAAACCCATCGAACAAATCAGTGTATAGCGGTTAACTACAACTGAAAATCTATTCATGACAAAAAATGCTACAGTCGCAAAGGACGACATCAACAGGATATAAACCGATTCGGCATGCGGAATCATCATTGTTTTTTTCTGCCATAGCTTCTGGGTCAGTGAGCCAGTGCCGTTGATTGCCGCCACCAGCACTGCCATCACATAAAATATCATCATGCGCCCTCCTCTCTCTGCTATAGCATTATTATATAAAACAAAGCACAGGATAGCAAGAAGATATTTAGCGAATATCAGACAATATTTAACCTTTTATAAAATAACAATACCCGTATTGCCGATACTCTCTCGGCGTCATTCCAAGATATTTTTGGAAAGAACGGTTATAACTTCTGACCGAGCCAAAGCCGCATTCGTATGCTGCTTCGGTAACCGTCACATCCGACCCGTTCAAAACCCTGAGAGACTGAATAACCCGAAACCGATTTACATAGGTGGTAAAAGGAAGTCCGACTGCTCCGGAAAACGCTCTGCTTAAATACACATAGCTGCATCCAATCGCTGCTGCTGCACTTTTTAAGGTAATCTCCTCCGGAAAGTGTTCCTCAATATATCGAAACACATCCTGCAGCAATTGAGAATGGCTCCTCATTTTGCTCCAGGATTTATTCTCCAGAAAAAATTCACGTAAAACCGGATAAATAAAAGATTTTAAATAAATTGAAGAATCCTCACGCTGCGGATAAATAGACATCAGGTAAGCACGCGTGCTCTCTGAAACATGAAAAAGACCGCCAATACATCCTGCCACCCCAGAAAGCTCTTCAGAATAAGTCGGATCAAATTCTGCAATGATTACATCTGATTCTCCATCCGGCCGATAGGCATGCATTTCGTAGGGCATTAAAAGGACTGCCTCTCCACAAGATAGAAGATACTCGCGTTCCTCCCGTTTCACCCATATACGGCCATCGAGTACCACAGCAAATTCCGCTCTCGAATGAATATGCTCAAATCCCTCTGCATTGTGCAAAAGTCTGATTCCGGTCGATTCTGACATACGCAGCAAATGCTTTTTTTCTGACATCCCTATCACCCAGTCTCCGTTTTTTGATTTCTTTTTCATTATACACAAAAAGAGAAATCCATGCAAGAGTTTCATTAAAAATTGTACCATTTTTATCTTTTTTACAATCATATTACACCTTCGTGACGAATTTTACAAAAAAATGTTAGTTAAATTAAAAATTTTTTTCAAAAAAGACTTGTATATTTGCAAAGAATAGTGTATAATTGGAGTATAAGTGAGTGAATTGGAGCGAATGGGAAGAAAATTTTGAAAGGGAGGATGTCGGATGGTATACTTTGTCGGCGAGTACGCACGTCAGTTAGATGAAAGAAATCGCTTTATTCTGCCTGCAAAAATCCGGGAAAAGTTATCCGGCACAATTTTTATTGCCCCATCCCCGGCAGAGCATTGCTTAAATCTTTATTCCCAGGAGGAATGGGAGATTATTGCACAAAAGGTGCGCGAGCTTCCGACTGCCTTGGATAAAAATGCCGCACGCTTTCAGCGCCGCTTATTCGGAAAGACGCTTTGCGTAGAGCTGGACAAGCAGGGACGCGTTCCGCTGACGCCGGAGTTGATTTCTTATGCCGGCTTAGAAAAGGATATTATGCTGATCGGCAGCAACACCAAGCTTGAAATCTGGAGTCAGGCTGCATGGGACGCTGCAAATGAGGACATAGAGGATGATCTGATCTTAGAGGGCATCCAGAAATACAACATTAATATATAGGTAAGAAGCCATGGAATTTAAACATGTTTCGGTTCTTTTTGAAGAAACCATGGACGCATTAAAAATAAAGCCGGAGGGTATCTATGCAGACGGCACGCTCGGCGGCGGCGGACATTCTTACGGGATTCTTTCCCGAAGTGCACACGGAAAACTGATCGGCATTGATCAGGATCAGGATGCAATTGCCGCTGCAAAAATACGGCTTGCCGCATTTTCAGACCGGGTCACCCTTGTAAACCGAAATTTTTCTGAAATTTCTTCTATTTTAAATGATCTGGGAGTTGCAGAAATTGACGGCGCCGTGTTAGACTTGGGAGTTTCCTCCTATCAGCTGGATGAGGCAGACCGCGGATTTTCCTACATGCACGATGCACCCCTGGATATGCGCATGAACCGGCAGAATACCAAAAGCGCTTATACCATTGTGAATGAATATTCCAAAGACGATCTGACCCGGATTTTTTACGAATACGGCGAGGAAAACTGGTCAAAGCGTGTGGCAGAATTTATCTTAGACAGGAGATCGGAAAAACCGATTAAAACCACCGGCGAGCTGGTGGAAATCATCAAGGCTGCAATCCCAAAGGGGGCGCGGCAGGAGGGATCTCATCCGGCAAAGCGGATTTTTCAGGCAATCCGGATTGAAGTAAATGATGAACTTTCCATTTTAGAGCAGGCGGTGGAGGATTTTATTCATGCACTCGTGCCCGGAGGAAGACTTGCCGTGATCACATTCCATTCCCTGGAGGATCGGATTGTGAAAAACACGATGAAACGATTGGCAGCAGGCTGTACCTGTCCAAAGGATTTTCCGGTCTGCGTCTGCGGAAAAGCGCCGGAAATTAAAATGATTTCAAGAAAACCAATTCTCCCCTCAAAGGAGGAACAGAAAGAAAACCCGCGATCTAAAAGCGCAAAGCTACGTATAATAGAAAAAATATGATATAAGGAGTGTACATACCTTGGCATATAAT
>RQCD01000165.1 GCA_008668455.1 Clostridia bacterium | reverse complement strand
GTCATTTTCCGGGTGCACCCCTAAAGAGCCGCTGCAAAGCGTCAGTCCGTTATAGGGGCTGTAATAACGCTTTAAAACGCGCGCAAGATTTTCTTCAGTTGTGATGATCCGCGGCAAGCCGAAAATACTCCAGGGCGGATCGTCCGGATGAATCGCCATCTTCACCCTGACCTCCTCTGCCGTTTTAATCCCGCGGTCTAAGAAGTATTTCAGGTTGTCCCAAAGCATTTCCTCATTAATACCCAGATATTGATCCAAAAGCTTTCCAAGCTCCTCTTTTGTGTAGCTTTCATCCCAGCCTGGGAGGGAAAGCGAGCCGGAAACAGGGTCCATGGAGAGAACCGTCTGATAGTCATAGGAAAGCGCGTTGGAACCGTCTGGCAACAGATGGCATAAATCAGAGCGCGTCCAGTCGAACACCGGCATAAAATTATAGCAAACGCAGTCTATGCCTGCCTTTGCAAGGTTTCTAAGCGTTTTGCAATAATTCTCAATATAACGGTCGCGGTCACCACAGCCAAGCTTAATATCCTCATGCACCGGTACACTTTCAATCACCGAGAGGGCAAATCCTGCTTGCTCCACCTCGTTTTTGAGCGCAAAAATGCGCTCCTCGCTCCATACTTCTCCAACCGGAACGTCGTAAACAGCTGTGACTATCCCCTCTACTCCGGGAATTTGACGAATCATCTCTAAGCTGACCGGATCGTCCTTTCCGTACCAGCGAAATGTCATTTTCATGTTGTTTCCTCCAATTCTATTTTTCTATGCTCTTTTGCTGACCGATACATGGCAAATAGCACCCTTGCAGAATGCAGTGCGTCCTCTAAACGAAGATACGATCTCCCCTGATAAAAATCTGAAATCACCTGTACGTGGCTATTTCCCCAATATGACTTGCCGCACTCCGGCTTGGTATCGCTTGCAAGGATGTCAGCCTGATTATCCGAGATCCGCGCAAGCATTCCGTCAGCATAACGAAACAATCCCTTTTGAAAACGCAGCTCCAGCCGGAACGGATCGTTCACGCTGCTTGCATTCGTGGCATAAAAGATGCCGCGTGCGCCATTTTTCATCCAAAAAACCGCATCTGCCGTATCCTCCACCTCAATATGCAGCGTCTTTGTACTGATGTCGCACCGGAGCGCAGCAATACCGCCACCTAACCAATCGCACAAATCCAAAAGATGCACCGCCTGATTGATCAGAACACCGCCGCCCTCGGTTGCCCATTTTCCGCGCCATGCATCAGCCTGATAATAGTCATCATCCCGTGACCAGGTTAAAAAGGCAGAAAGCGACACAAGCTCGCCATATCGTCCGCTTTTTACAATTTCAGAAAGCTTCTGCACACAAGGGTTCATCCGGTTTTGCAGGATGGCGCAGACGCGCCTGCCAGTTTGCCGATAGACTGAGAAAAGCTCTGAAAGCTCTGATTCTCTCATCACAACCGGCTTTTCTAATACAACATCCTTTCCTGCCATCATGCAGGCAATCGCCATGGACTGATGCAGATAGTGCGGTGTGCAGATATGTACCGTGTCAATTTCCGAATCGGTCAGAACCTTGGAGAAATCATAAATGGCTTTTGACGAATATTTCTCTGCAGCAAGGTCAGCACGTTCCTTTTGCAGATCGCAGACAGCATAAAGCCGGGCATTTTCCACATGCTCCAAAGCCTGCGCATGAACCGGTCCGATTGCTCCAAAGCCCACAATACATGCATTTTTCATCGCTTAACAAAACCCCTTTGTTTTCAGATTCCGATAGCTGATTGCCAGGCTTTCAAACGGATCGCGGCGGCAGATATCCTGCTCCACCAAAGCCGCCTGACACCCTGCCTCCTCACAGGCTGCGAAAATCTCATCCCAGTTAAGATTTCCTTCCATGACCTCTGCCATACATACGTCATTTCCAAAAACGGCAAGATCTTTAAAATGAATGATCTGCGCGCGCGAGCCTAACCGCCGGATCACAGCAGCCGGATTCATTCCGGCAATTGCCAGCCAGTAGACATCCACAATAAATCCGAATTTTGCATGCTTTTCAAGATATTCAAAAATCAATTGTCCGTCCGGAAGTTTCTGAAATTCCAGTGCGTGATGATGATAAAGAAATGTGATTCCCTCTTTTTTTAGCTGTTCTGTCACCTGATTCAGCTGTACCACAAAACGTTCCGGATCGGATAGATGATCTCCCGGATGTCCCAGACCGGCAATCGGACAGCCAAGCGTTTTATGATATTGAATCACATCCTCCGTCTGTTTCAAAAAAGCGTCAACCGGCTTGTGGGTGCAGTAGATCTCCATGCCGTACCGATCGCAGAGCGCTTTCAGGTCCTCCGGCGGAATCGGTCCGACCGCAGAGATCTGAACCGCTTGATATCCGATTTCCCGAAGACGCTTTAACGTGTTTTCAAAACCGTCTCTCGTCTGGCAAAAGTCACGAACAGTAAAAAGCTGTGCGCCGATTTTTTTCTTCATCCGCTTCTCCTCCTTAATAAGTTCCCTCTGTTCCAACCGTGATCTGCCGTTCCTTTTTCACCACGGTGGAATGCTTGATTTTATCCTGTAAAAGCTGGTAAAACTCCTCTGCCGGAAAGTTTTTCACATCTGCCCAGCCGCCTGTCCAGGCTGAATAGTGAATTGCGTTGGAAATCGTCAGACCGCGGACTCCCTCATATCCGGGCGCTAAGAGCGGCGTTCCGTCTAAAATGGCGCTGCAGAAGTTCTTCAAAATTCCTGCATGCTGTTCACCGCCGTCAGAAGCGACCGGAATGGTGCACTCCCAACATTCCGGAACACCAAACGGTGCGGTATTGTTTTTGTTAAATTCACGCTCGCTTACGGTATTCCGCCGGAATGTGATTTTTCCTGTTTCCACAATCAGCAAACCCATATCGCATGAAATTTCCAGACGGTTAATCCCCGGCGCTTCTCCGGTAGAGGTGATATAAACGCCGGTCATGCCGTTTTTGTATTCCATAAACGCGGTCACATCATCCTCCACCTCAATATCGTAATACTTTCCAAAGGATACATGCGACATAATCCGGTCCGGCATGCCAAACATCCACTGCCACAAATCCAGCTGATGCGGATTCTGATTGATCAGCGTGCCGCCGCCCTCTGTTTTCCAGGTTGACCGCCAGGTGCAGCTGTCATGATATGCCTGAGATCGGTACCAGTCGGTCACAATCCAGGATACGCGCTTAATCTGTCCTAATGCGCCCTCCTGTATCAGCTGACGGATTTTCTGATAAACCGGATTGGTGCGCTGATTGTACATAATCCCAAAAACTTTTCCGGATTTTTCTGCTGCCTGATTCATTTCCAAAACCTGCTTGGTATACACCCCTGCCGGCTTTTCGGTCAGAACGTGCAGACCGTAAGAAAAGGCAAGGATGGCAAGCGGCGGATGGTCGTAATGCGGAACGGCAATGGTAACTGCATCCACAAGTCCACTTTTCATCATCTCCTCCGCATCTGCAAATACCGGAATTTCCGGATATTGTTTTTTTAGCTCTGTGCGCCGCGCCTCTGCAATATCGCACAAAGCCGTCAGCTCCGCATTTGGAATCAAACCGTTTGTTAAAATGTTTGCATGTCCGGACCCCATATTTCCAACGCCGATCACACCAATCCGTACCTTCTTCATAACGTCTCCTCCACTTTCTGAAACAATTCCTTTAAGCTTTCATATGCCAGTGTAAATTTTTCCGGTGTGCTGATTTCCTTTTTCTCCACCGCCTTTGATTCCAGTTCAGAAAATCCTTTGAAATCCCCCAAATGAGGCTCTAAACTGAAAAAGCCCTCATAGCCGGATTGAGAAAGAGAGAAAAGTATTTTTTCCACCTGTCCGATTCCGCGTCCTGCCGGGACAACCGAGCCATCTGCCAAAGCGTCCTTGATATGCATATAGGCAAGATATGGGCGAATCAGCTCATATGCCTCCGGATAGGTAGATTGTCCGCACTGGACAAAATTTGCCGGGTCGAACACTGCGCGCAGATGCGCGGAATGCACCTCGTCTAATATTTCGCGACAGCGTGGCGCGGTATCACCGTAAATGCCCTTTTCATTTTCGTGCAGGAGAATGATGTCCTTCTGTTCTGCCAATGCAGTCATTTCCTTCATCCGCTCCATAACCTCACCGCGGTATTTTGCGTATTCTCCCTTCGGAATATAAAAGCTGAACACACGAATATACCTTGTGTGCAGCTCTTTGGCAATCCGGATTGTGCGCCGGAGCTTTTCCAAATGCGGTGCAAATTCGTCTGTAATCTGAATTTTTCCGATCGGCGAACCAATCGAAGATACCTTAATTCCATACCGATCCATTGTGCTTTTCAGTGCAGACACCTCGCCGTCCGTCAGATCGGAGATGTTGTTCCCGTTAATGCCGCGCGGCTCAAAATAGGAAATACCAAGCTTGTTTAAGTGATGAAACTGTTTTTCAATATTTTCATCAATCTCATCTGAAAATCCGGAAATAATCCAATTTTTCATAGGGTTCTACCTCCTTTTTTCCTTATTGTAGCACACTATATTTTTCATGACAATATATTATTTTGTCAAAAACATTGCAAATCTTG
>RQCD01000069.1 GCA_008668455.1 Clostridia bacterium | reverse complement strand
CGCGCTCTAACTGGCGGTGGATATTTTCATAGCCGTTTGGTAATGCTTCATTAATATATGTAAGAACAACGTTGCAGGGGTGCTTGCGAACCATCCGGATCATCTCCTCCGACTGCCGCACGCCCTCCGGCACCTTATTTCTCCGCATCACGCCAAATAAGGGGAGATCGGTTTGGGTTAAAAGTCCTAATTTGTCGCAGTATTCATAAATCTCATCCTGCACCGGACGCTGCGTCAGCCGCCAATAGTTCATGTTGCAGAGCTTTGCAAAGAGGATGTCGTCAACCAATTGATCCAATTTCCCGTTCATCACGTCCTGCTGCTCAAACCCCATCGTATTTGCACCGCGGAGACGGATTTTCTTTCCGTTTAAATAGAACATGCCTTTGGGATTGCTTTCGGTGTCCTGGGTAAAGGTGCGCATACCGAATTGCTGTGCCTTTGCATCCTGCACCTTGCCGTTTTCCAATAATGTTACCTGAAGCTGATACAGATAGGGTGTCTCCTGCTCCCAAAGCTTGAAATTTTCCATTTTCAGGCGGACTTTATACACGTTTTTTCCGAATTTCGCAGGCAGGGGTAAGCCGTCCCAATCCTTTTCATATCGGTTGACCACATGCTTTTCGGTGTCGTCCTCCTTTGCAAATGCAAGCAGGGGCGCATACTTCAGCTTTTCAAAGCCGGTGTACTCTAAATTCTGACCAAAGAGCGAAAGCTCAAATTCAATATCGCGGTAGGTGTGATCGGCATTTTCTACCTCAATCCATGCTTCAATTTCATTTGATTCCGGGAGAGGACGGATATAGAGATCGGTCAGATGAACCATATTCCGAACCTCAATCCAGACCGGTGCATAAATTCCCATGCCGGGAGGGCAGTGATGCCAGCCGACCTCCGGGTCGTCGTAGCCAAGACCGGTTGCGGCATATAGCTTGTCACCCTCAGTGATAATTGCCTCGTCGGCGGTTAAGCTGCTGCCCATATAGGCATAGTCGTTTTGCAGAACGACACGGAGCTGATTTTTTCCGGCTTCTGCCGCACGCGTCACGTCAAACTCAAACGGAGAGAAAAATCCCTCGTGAATCCCGACACACTCGCCGTTTAGATATACGGTGGCAATATAGTCTGCGCCGTCAAAATGCAAATAAACTGCTTTCCCGTTAAAATCTCCGATTTCTACCTCAGTGGTGTATTCGGTAAACGCATACCCTAAAGGACCGCCGTAATTCGGAATGGTTACCTCCTTGCCGTCACGCATAAAATGGGTGATGTCAATTCGTTGATTATAAGATGGAATTGCAGGAGCAAGATTTCTTAAGAAAGGCGCATACTGATTACGCAGTTTAGAAAGTGCATTGTCGAGCTGTTCTTTGGTGGACATTTTCGGTGTCAGCTTTGGAAATGCTCCGTTGTCTTGCAGAGAGCAAAGCTGTTCTGTAAATGGAATCGGCTGCGGTTCTTCTCTTAATTCGTCTCTGGTGGATTTGATTTTTGTAATTTCTGCAAATTTATCTGCCATCTTTGCTTTCTCCTTTCAGCTGTTGGAAGCATTTCAGCCATGCACGCTTGATCAGTTCATGTCCTGCCGGGGTGGGATGAACGCCATCCTCGCTCCAGTGGGACGCTGGCATACTGGCGGTGATGTGACGGTCAAATTCCGATTGCAGATCAATATAGGGAAGCTGATATTCCCGGGCTAATTTTTCTGCAATTTCTGCGCGTTTTGTAACCTCGTCATAAAACCGGTCAAACCCCCATTCGCTTTCTTCTGGAACGGAACCGCGCAGAAGATAAGCTCCCATTAAAATGATTTGAGTTTTTGGATGGACATTTAATGTGTCATTGAGCAAAAGCCGATAGACAGACTCAAACTGTTTTGGATCAACTCCGCTCTGACTGTCAGCTTCGCGCCAAACATCGTTCACACCGATCAAAATGGTAAGAACATCTGGCGCGAGATTCAGGCAGTCAGACTTCCAGCGTGCATATAAATCGGTTATCCGATTTCCGCTGACACCGCGGTTGATGACTGTAACAGCAGATTCCGAAAACTCAAGATGAGATTTTATAAGCAGCACATATCCTGCTCCAAAGAACCCTTCAAGTCCGATATCTGTTCTTCTTGCGTCGGTGATAGAATCACCCTGAAATAAAATTTTCATGTTGTTTCACTCCTTGCACAATATTAAGTGGTTGACAGATATTCATATCTGTGTTATATTCATATTATAGCAAGTAATTCATTTAAAATCTATGAACAATTTTAAGAATTTGAGAGTTTTTTAGTACGATTTTAGGAGAGAAATATATGATTGCTTTTTTGGTAGATTCCATTTTGCAGTTTGCAAATACGAAAACAGATCATTGTGTTGAAATACCGGCATTTGCAATTCCCTATTATGATCTGACCTTTGTTTTGGACGGTACAATGGTTTATTATGCAAATGAAAAAAAATACACGCTCAGAAAAAATGACGCAATGCTTCTCCTGCCGGGAACGGTGCGCGCGCGGGAGGGTGCAAAAGGAAATTTCCGGTATGTAAGCTACAATTTTTTCTTTCTGCCGGGAAAACAAATATCGCTGCCGGAATATATGCCCGGAATTGTGACGGAGGAAATCCGGAAGCTTTTAGCGGCATTTCCGTTTCCGAATTTACTGAATCGGAATTATGATCAAGAGAAGTGCGCCAGTGTTCTAAATGCGGTTTTGTATGAGATGATTCGGTTAAATGAACAGGTTTCGGTAAATCCGTATATACAGAAGATGTTTCGCTATGTTGCGATGCATATTACAGCGCCGATCTCGCTTTGTGATTTATGTCAGGAGGTGCGCCTGTCAAAGGAATACGGGGCGTGGTTATTTAAGCATGAAACCGGAAAAACGGCTGTTTCCTATGTGCAGGAGCAGAAAATGCTGGTGGCGCGCGAGATGATTTTAAGAGGTGAGATGTCGCTTCAGAATATTGCCTTGTACCTTGGATATTCCAATTATAATTATTTTTCCCGGCTCTATAAGAAAGTTTTTCACTATTCGCCCCAAAAAACAACCGCATATCAAAGTCTCTCGTAAATTTTTTATAAATTTCATAAGAAAGT
>RQCD01000027.1 GCA_008668455.1 Clostridia bacterium | reverse complement strand
TTTTTATTACAGTTTGTGATATGATAGAAAACGGTAGGAAAAGTCCTGCTAAGTATGTTCTTTTACAACAGAATAACATTCTCTCACAGGCGCTTTTCTTATAACATCAATGAAATGGGGGAAAGGTTATGCAAAATAGCATATCAGTTCTTATTGCAGACGATAACAAGGTCTTTGCAAACAAGCTGGCTGATTTTTTAAGAATCCAGCCGGGAATTAAGGTGGCAGGAGTCGCTTATGACGGAGAGGAAGCATACGGTATGGTTTTGGAAACAAAGCCGGACATTGTTCTGATTGACATTGTCATGCCAAAGCGCGACGGATTGGCAGTTTTAAAACGTTTATCCGAAACAAAGCTTGAAAACACTCCGGAATATATCGCGATGTCTGTTACATCAAGCGAAAGAGTTATCGATTCAGCAGCAAATCTCGGCGCAGAATATTTCCTGCTCAAACCGCAGGAAAATGCCGCAATTCTGGACACGATCCGATCCCTAACGGAGCTTCCTGCTGCGGATGAAGCAGCGGTGGAGGTACGTCCAGTATCAAGCCCCGATCTTGAAGGTGTGGTTACCAAATACATTCATGAATTAGGTGTTCCTGCGCATATCAAGGGTTATCAGTACATTCGCAGTGCAATTTTGATGGTGATTGAGGATATGGATGTTCTAAACTATATCACAAAACAGCTCTATCCCACAATTGCAAAGCAGTATGGAACAACCTCCTCTCGTGTGGAGCGTGCAATCCGTCATTCCATCGAGGTCGCTTGGAATCGCGGAAAGCCGGAAACGTTAAACGAAATATTCGGCTATACCATTGATACCGGTAAAGGAAAACCAACCAATTCAGAATTTATTGCCATGGTTGCCGACCAGATCCGCTTGAAGCAAAAATAATCCCCTAACCTTATGAAAAATTGATGATACTTAACGTGAAAAAAGGACACGGTCTCGTTTTCAGAACATGTCCTTTTTTTATTTCTTCTTTTCAAAAAAGATTTTAATTCAGTTAGGAAATCAAAACGTAATATAACTTTAATCTTTTCAATCCTATTGACACTGTTAGACAATTATGGTAATATGATCATTAAGGGAGTTATCAGAAGTTTCGGCATGAGGGGAGGTATCGATGATTTCGGATACGGTTTGACAATCTGATAAAAATAATTTTATATTTTGAAAGAAAATGGAGGTTTATCATAAAAAAATTGTTAAACATCATGTTGGCAGCGGCGGCGGAGGCGGCGATGGAATTACCATTGTGCGCTCTGTAATCACCTTCCATTCCAACGGCGGCAGTCAGGTTGCAACACAGTCGGCAGTGATGAACACAGCCGTATCCAGACCGGTTGATCCGCAGAGAGACGGTTATACCTTTGCAGGCTGGTATACCGATGAATCCTTAACGATTGCATATGACTTCAAAGCAGCTGTGACAAAGAACCTGAACCTGTATGCAAAATGGACATCCAACGATGCAGGCAATCAGCTGATCTTTACTGTGGATAAGCTCGAAGCAAAGGTTTTTGGTGTGGATACTACGAATGACGTTGCACCGGTAATCCGGAATGACCGTTCTTTCCTCCCGGCAAGATTTGTTGCAGAAAACCTGGGCGCTGTGGTAGAATGGAATCCGGACAACAGAACGGTGATCATTACAAAGGACGATATCCGAATCGTTCTTGCCATTGATTCTGATATTGCAACGGTGAATGACGAGGCGGTAACACTGGATCATCCGGCATTTATCGAAAATGACAGAACCTACACGCCGATTCGTTTTATTGCAGAAAAGCTCGGCGCAGGGGTTGACTGGAATCCGGATACGCGTGAAATTACCATCACGAAATAAAGATATGTAAAACATAGTGCAGAACATATAAAGCGCACCGCCGAGCGGTGCGCTTTTATATACTCATATCGGAAACTCTTTAAAGGTAGAAGCCTGCCTGATGCAGCGCTGTGTCCTCAGGAAGTCCGAACATGAGATTCATGTTCTGAATTGCCTGACCGGCTGCGCCCTTTACGATATTATCCAGTGTGGAAACGATTACGGCGCGGTTCAGTCTGGGATCAACACAAACTCCGATATCCACAAAATTGCTGCCTGCCACATGCTTTGTTTCCGGAAGCTCCCCTGCGTTTTTGACGCGGACAAAAAATTCATCCCTGTAAAAATCAGCATAGAGCTTTTGAATTTCTTCCGTTGTGCAGGGCTTGTTCAGATTGACATAAATCGTTGCTAAAATTCCGCGCTTTTGAGGAATGAGATGCGGCGTAAAGGAAAGGATAATTTCCTCATTTGCCAGATTGGAAAGCTCCTGCTCAATTTCTGAAGTGTGCCGGTGGGTTGCAATTTTATATGCCTTTGTGTTTTCGGTACATTCGCAGAAATGGTAGGGAAGTCCTAAGCCGCGTCCTGCTCCGGTCACACCGGATTTTGCGTCAATAATAATATTTTTGTTGTCAGAAAGTCCGTTTGCTACCAGTGGCGCGGCGCCTAAAATAGAGCAGGTGGTGTAGCAACCGGGATTTCCGATTAGTCTTGCTTTTTTGATCTTTTCGCGGTGCAGCTCACAAAGACCGTATACCGATTCCTTTAACAGCTCCGGTGAGGAGTGAGGAGCGCCGTACCATTTTTCGTAAACTGCCGGATCGTCGTACCGGTAGTCGCCGCTTAAATCAATCACCTTGACCCCGGTTTCCAAAAGTGCAGGAATCACCTCTTTAGACGCGCCATGCGGAAGCGCCGTAAAGGCAACGTCGCATTCCTTTACCCGTTCCAAATCAAGAGCCTCGCATTCCTGATCCAGGATTTTTGCAAGGTTCGGATAAACCTCGCTGATTTTCTTCCCCTCAAAGCTCTTAGAACCTAAAATTTTGATCTGCACGTCCGGATGATTGGTCAAAAGACGTACCAATTCAATGCCGGCATAGCCGGTTGCACCTAAAACAGCTGCTTTAATCATTCTTTTTTTCCTCCCCGTTATTTTCATAATCCTTCATTAACAATGCTCGGATATATCCTTTTGACTTATCGGTCGAATCAATATAGAAACCGCGTCCGTAGTAGAAACGGATCAGCGATGCGATTTTCGATCCGGTGTGTAGAGAAAGCCGCGTGACTCCCTGATCTAACATGATTTTATCCACAATATTCATAATCGATTTTCCGATTCCGTTATTCTGTGAGGATATTTTTACCCCGAATCGGCTTAAATATGCCGTGTGATCGTCAAATACCTCCAGCCGGACGCTGCCGACCGGTGTTCCGTTGGAAAATGCAA
>RQCD01000226.1 GCA_008668455.1 Clostridia bacterium | reverse complement strand
GTGAAAAAATAAGTCTTGGAAGGTGATTTTATGAAAGCAACCAAAGAGGAAAAAGAGTTTTGTGCTCAGAATCTTGAATCTATGGTGATACAGGATATTAAACAATATTTCCAAGATAAACAAGAAAATCAAATATTATCAGGCAAGTTGATATAATAGTGGGAAGCCCGGAGCAAAGCGTTGGCTCGCCGCCGCTTATGCAGACTCCGTCAATTTTTCCTTTTGCACAGGTCAAGAAATTCCATCAGTCTGGTTTGGGAAATTTCTTCGCCGGAAGCCTGCGGAGAAATCAGCTCCGCGTTGTGACAATACGGACAGCGAAGGCTGCAGCCCGAAAGAAATACCGTACAGGCGACCTTTCCCGGATAGCCCAGGAGGGACAGTTTTTGAAGTCCGGCAATATGCATGCTCTTTCCCCGCCTTCGGATTATAGACTGTTTTCTTTCTTACATTCCGGGCAGATTCCTTCAAATACGGCTCTGTGACGGAATACTGTGTAGCCGGTTACATCCGCAACCTTTTCATCCGGAGCGGAAAGGTAATCAAACGGAATGTTGATTACCTTTCCGCATTTAAGACAGCTAATATGATAGTGAAGATCGGTTCTTAAATCATATCTGTCCGCACCCGGCATCTTGATATGCAGTATCTCGCCGTCCTCCGACAGACAGTTTAAATTCCGGTATACGGTACCCTGACTGATTTTACAGTCAATTGCATGAACCTCCTCATATATCGTGTTGGCAGTCGGATGATCTGTGTGGCTTCTGACCGCTTCCAGAACCATTCTGCGCTGTTTTGTTTCTCTGTGTTTTGGCATGATAGATGCGCTCCCTTAAGCTTTGTCATATTTCAGGTTTGTGATTCGGCATTCTGGCGAAAAAAATCCTTCGGATTGCAGCACGGAAAATAGCTGTATTTTCATCTTTCTCCGCCTGCCTCCCATAGTCCGTGTAGATTGCAGTAAGCAAAGACTGCCTCAACCTCGTCGCCCTCGCTGATGGCAAAGCTTACCCTCGGTTCGCCTGTTGGACATAGCTCCTTGCGCTGATTGCCGTATCTTGTCTGGATTGAAATCCATTCGATGTGATGTTCCTCGCTCATCGGATGGAGTATGGAGCCTACATCGACCGTTACAATTCCGTTCTTGACAGAATATTCCGGAATATGCTTTTCCGGTGATGCGTCAATTGTGCCGGGAATTACCTCACGCATTTCTTCGCCGCAGCAGATAACAGGAAATCCGCTGTCCCTGACATAGGCAATCATGTTTCCGCAGTGACCGCACTCGTAAAACTGTTGTTTCATAACGATTCTTCCTTTTTACATTGGCTCAAAATCAACAGCTCCGTGCTTGCAGATCGGGCATATATAGTCCTCCGGCAGCACATCGCCGCTATACACATATCCGCATATTTTGCATACAAAGCCTTTTTTTTCGGGCTTCGGCTTTATCCTGCTCTGATAATGTCCGTAGGTGATCGTTTCGCTGTCCGAGAGAACCTCCGCCTCGGTAACGCAGCCGATAAACATAATGTGAGAGCCCAAATCAACCTCCTGCTTTACCGATACCGAAATATACGCATTTGCATGTTCCGGCAGAATAGCAAGTCCGTTTGCACTTCGCTCAAATGATATGTCTGTAAATTTATCGGCAGCTCTGCCGCTTTGAAATCCGTATCTTTTAAAAACTTCAAACGGGGTATCCTTTGACAGGCAGTTAATGTTCATTTCTCCGGTTTTCTTTATGATGTCGCAGGTGTAGTTCTGCTTGCTGACCGTAACGGCAACCATTTGAGGATCGCTTGTAACCTGTATTGCCGTATTGACGATACAGCCGTTATCCTTTGCTCCGTCCCTGGAGGTCAGGCAGTAGAGACCGTATTGAAGCCGAAACATTGCAGACTGATTTATTCGGTTGTTCATAAGTTTTTCATCCTTTCTGTATATCATTATTATTCGGAATTGTTCCTAACAGTAATTATATACTAATTGCTGCCTGTTGTCAAGACAACCGACAGAAATCGTTATCAACTTCCGTAATTTCGGCGTTATGCACAATGGCAGATTATTGAAGCTTTTCAGTCAAGACCGGCCCACACGAAAAAGCCGCCCGGCAATCAAGGCGCTTTGCCTTTATACCGGGCGGTCTACTATGCTGTCGCTTGTTCTTGCTTTAAACAGTATGCTCCTGATCATAATTCTGCCAGAAGCTTAAAACAGCATTCTGGTATTCTCTCGGATTCACATAATAGCTCATGGCATGATCTGCGCCCGGTACGATTACAAGCCATTTTTGGGACGCGCATGCCTCGTAGTTTTCATAGGTCATGTCAACCGGTACAAAGTGATCGTCCGTTCCGTGGATAAAGAGTACCGGAAGTCTGGTTTTTTCCAATGCTTCTATGGTGGAGTGATCATCCGAGGGAATCTCCAGCTTCTTTTTACAGATTGCGTCTGCAATCGTTTCACCGACCCCATAGGGCATATGTAGATTCTTTTTCGCAACATGCCGCCAGATCTCTTTGGGGGAGGTAAAGCCGCAGTCGGCAATGATGCCGCGCACATTTTCCGGAAATTGCAGATCAGACGCCATCAAAACGGTGGTTGCGCCCATGGAAACTCCGGCAAGATAAACCGGCAGGTTTTTGCCGCACCGGCAGTTCACCCAGTTTGCCCAGTTCACGCAGTCGAACCGTTCTTTTAAGCCAAAGCCCATATATTTGCCGCCGCTTGCGTTCTGTCCTCTCTGCTCTGCATAAAGCACACTGCATCCGTGCTGATGCCAGAACTCTGCAATCATGCCGAAATCCCGATCCCAGGAGGAACGCCAGCCGTGGAATGCGATGATCACACGCTTTGCGTTCTCGCAGGGGTAAAAGTGTCCTGCAAGGCGAAGCCCGTCGTCGCTGGTGATTTCCACGTTTTCGTGATCCTGCTCCCGGAGCGCCTCTGCTGCGTCCATCTGCGCAGTCTCAAATTCTTCGTTTTTCTGATGACCGGCAATCCGTTTGTTTGCGCGCCTGGTGATCTTCGGCTGCTCCCGGTCGAGCGCAGTCTGCACCATCAGCTTGGTGGTGACATAGGCGCCTGCTGCCGCGCTTGCTGCAACCCCTAACACCGCGCCTGCTGCCGCTAAGAGTTTCTTGTTGATTTTCATAAAAAGACTTCCTTTCTATTATAGTTCAATATAATAAGGGCAAATGGCAGAATAACTTCCGTCCTTTTTCCGGAAACCGCCCGGAATTGTGCCAAGCTGCGTAAAGCCGAGCCGTTCGTATAAATGCCGCGCGCGGATATTTTCCTCCACCACTGCGTTAAACTGCAATATCCGGAATCCGTGTTCTTTGCCTTGCCGGATACAGTCCAACACAAGCATTTCGCCGATGTGCAGACCGCGGAGTTTTTTCGATACGGCATAGCTGGCGTTGGAAATATGTCCGCATCTGCCCACGTTGTTCGGATGCAGTATGTATAAGCCAACCACGTTTTCATCCGATACGGCAACACCGCAATAGCTTTGTGCAGCAAAAAATGCCGCGCCGGTTTCCCCGGTCAGGCATTCCTCCTGCGGAAATGCCTCGCCGTCCTCCACAACCTCATTCCAGATGGTAAGCATTGCAGGAAGATCCTCCGGCTGATACGCTCTGATTGTAATTTCTTTCATATTTATAACCATTCCTTTTCTTCCAGATAGCTTTGCGCATAGCTTGCGGCAACCGCTCCGTCTGCGGCGGCGGTAATCACCTGGCGCAGGGGAGTGGTGCGGAGATCTCCGGCAGCAAAAACGCCCGGAAGATTTGTCTGCATTTTCTCATTGGTTTTAATAAAACCGCCATCATCCCGTTCCACCTCCGGCGGAACAATCTCGGCTGCCGGTGTTCTGCCGACTGCGACGAATATGCCGGAGCAGTCTAAGGCTTGATGTGCGCCGGTGCGCGTGTCTTCTAATTCTAACTGACGTACCGTGGTGTCGCCCAGAATTTTTTTCACAGTGGTAAATTCTAAAATTTCAATTCTCGGATTCCTCCGCGCCTGGGAAACTAAAACTGCGCTTGCCCGGAAACGGTTGCTCCGATGGATTAAATATACCCGGGGGCAAAAGCGCGCTAAAAAGAGTGCGTCCTCAAAGGCAGTATTGCCGCCGCCCACCACAGCGGTGGTCTGACCGCGGAAAAATGCGCCGTCACAGGTGGCACAATAGGAGACTCCGATCCCGGAAAAATGCTCCTCCCCCTCTGCGCCGAGCTTTTTCGGAGCAGCGCCGGTGGCAAACAGAATTGTTCTTGCCTCATAGGTCGCCCTCCGGGTGTGAACGAACTTGATTCTTCCGTCAATCTGATCAATGCCTTTTACGCGCTCTGTGCGAAATTCTGCGCCATACTGCGCCGCATGCGCGCGCATTTTCCCGGAAAGCGCCGCACCGGACGGATTGTCCAAAAAACCGGGATAGTTTGCAATCTCGTCGGTATTGTTCATCTGTCCGCCTGCTCCAAGACTTTCTAACACCAGGGTGGAAAGTCCGGCTCTGCCGGCATAAAGTGCGGCAGAAAGTCCGGCAGGGCCTGCGCCGATAATCATAAAATCGTAAATCATCTGTTCTTACCTCTCTTGATTTAAATGTGTTAAGCGGCTTTGCTTCCGATATTTTAAGGGGGTCATATGCTCCTGCTTCTTAAAAATATCGTTAAACCGCTGCTGACCGGAAAAACCGACCATCAGGGCGATATCTCCGATTTTCATCTGTGTGTTTTCCAGAAAGTCCTTTGCGGCGCGGATGCGCACCTGCAAAAGATAGCTTTTCGGACTGATTCCGAATTCCTGCTTAAAGGAATGCGCCAGATAGCTTTCGCTTAAATAAATATACTGGGCAACATCCGACAGCGTGATATTTTTGCTGTAGTTCCGGTCAATATAGTCCCTTGCCGCGAGTAAAAGCTCCTTCATTTTTAAGGAACGGTTTCTGCCGTTCTGCTCCCATTCCTCTCGCACGGCGCGAGAGAGGAGCACAAAAAGCTCCATCATCAGAAGATTCACCATCACATGATCCCATTCGCGCGCTTTCTGCCGTTCCCGGACGATCCTGTCGAAAACAGCGGTGATTTCATTTTTTCGGGTCAGGCTTAAATGGATGTAGCTTCTGGTTTGGGAATCCTCTAAAAAGTCCATAAAATCAGGCTGCCTTGTGGCATTGGAATGATTTTCAAAAGCAAAGCTTAGAACAAACAGCTCGCACATTTCGTCCGATTCCACCCTCACTACATGGAGCGTTTCCGGCTTAATCAGAATCAGATCATACGGATTTAAAATCACGTTCCTTCCTTCTATCTGATAGTTTACACAGCCTTTTTTAATATATACCATTTCAAAATGGCTGTGCCGGTTCGGTTTCATTTCCCACGACCGGTCGTGAATGCGTTCCAGCGATTTCACGATTGCCGGAGAAAAGCGCTGCCCGGATAAAAAGTCCTGCCATGCCGCCGGCAAATGCTGCATTTCTTCCATTGTAATACCCCTTTCCTGTTTTCTTCTGTAAAAATATAACACGTTTATTGTCATTTATGTTTTATTTGCTATATCTATTATAC
>RQCD01000051.1 GCA_008668455.1 Clostridia bacterium | reverse complement strand
GGTAAGACGTGTACATTAAAATTCGCCGACCAAAAGCATCATGTTCTATTCTAACTCAAAGCTATAAACCTTTTCTTTCACATCTCCGTCTGATTCGGAAACGGAACGCACACCCTCGTCTCCTTTGATAAATGCAATCTCGGTGATTTCGCCGGCAGTTTTATTTTCCGTAATTGTATAAATGCCGTCTGCTGTTTTCTCGGTTTTAACACCGTTGATATATAAGTCTGCCGTCTCATCCTCTGCGGTCAGACGGAAGCCCAAAAGATCGCCGCCATATTCAACATCCGATTTGTAAACCGGCTCTGCCGATCCGTTTGTGACATGAATCCGGTAGGCTGCTGTTGATGCCGGATTGATTTTTGTTCCGGTATTCTTTTCATAGTGATTGATAATATAAATTTCCTTACCGCCGATATTGATGCCGTCCCCCTCACGTCCGAGTGTCAGCGTATTCAATGCGCTGTCCGCTGTCAGGTTCTGGTTGTTTACTAAAACTGCAACATTCCGAAGCGGTGTGCCGGTTGTGATTCCGCTTGCCGTCCGAAGTTCGCTATGTCCGCCGATAATGTTCTGATAATTCCATACTCCGCCGTTAACATTCCATGTGATGTTTCCTAAAACCTCACATGGATGCTGTTGTGAGCCAAGATAGAACGAGCCGGAATAAGAACCGCCGTTAAAGGTGAAGTTCACGTCGCCCTGAACCTTTGTATTTGCCCATTCCCAGGACTCCTTAGAACCGCCCCAAACACCATAGAACAATCCGTCGTTAAAGGTATAGTCCACAGCGCCGCCGACCTCACCGTTCGGATTTCCGCTGTAGTTTGTGCCGGCTGCCACCGACTGCCATGTACCGCCGTTAAAAATCATCGTGCGCTTTTTTGTCAGGCTCGTTTCTTCGTTTCCAAGACCGGCAAAAATTGTTCCTCCGCCACCTGCAACCTCCACATTTTTCCCGATTGTGATGGTGCTGCCGGTGGAGTAAAGAGACGGCTCGCTTGTTTTCGGAGCGCCTTGCAGGGTCAGATAATCTACTGTGATGTCACCGCCGGTTACCTTGTAGAAACCGTTTAAAACATTTGCTGCAATTTCCTCCTCACTGTCGCCAAGACCGCGGAGCAGTACATTTTTACGGGTTGAAACATCTTCAAACGAGGAAACTGTTCCGCTTAAATAAACCGTTGCACCCTCCTGATCTCCCAGCGCCTCAAATGCACTCTTTACAGACTGAAATGCTCCAATTGTCTCACCATCAATCGTTACAGACCCGTTTTCGCTGACATAGGCATATGCCTTGCCCTCCTCGTCATAGTGTACCATCGGAATATATAGGCTCGGCATCTGATCGCTGTACCAGATTCCGCTGATATAAACAGACTGTCCCTGAAAATAATTACTGGTCAGCTCTGTTCCAAACGGTTGTAAGGCATATTGCGTTATATTCTTTCCGGGTGCATCCGTCTTGATGGCATTTGCCAGCTCGCTTGCGTCAAAAACAGCTCTTGACCATTGATTTACTGTTAAGTCTGTGCTGACGACATCTCTTGCGTTCTTAACAGAGTTCGGATATTCCCAGCTTCCGCCTAGTTGATGCAGCTGAAAAACCATATTCTTCGCAAGGCTGGTATTCTCCGTTACCCCACCCGGAATGGAATAATAGTAATCCACCCAGATATACGGATTTTCCGCCACATTTGCCGCCGTATACTCAAACTGAAGCCACATGGTGTCTTCACCGGTCGGCGTATAGTGATAGCCGCTCTTTCCGTCAATTTCTTCCCACTCTCCGCCAGTCAGGCGAATTAATAATTTTGGCGCTTTCCAGATCGACGCCGAAGCCGCCGATACGCTTGCCGCTGCAAGGCTAAAAGCCATCACAGCGCTCAATGCCATCGAGATAAATTTCTTTTTCATGTTTTTCATCCTTTCTATTTTTCTTTATATTGAACCGAATAAAAATCTGCTTTTTATTCGGTCAAAATAAACTGATAAATGGAATAGGGTTCTGCCGTAAATCGCAGACTGCTGCCGGATGAAATGCTTAGTTCTGTCTGCTCCCTCTGGTATTCCCTATCTAAAATTGCTCCGAGGTTTTTTGTTTTTAAAACCTCTGCCCGTACCGTCTGATGCGGCAGAGTGAGATTGGAAAAACAAAGCTCCACCTCTTTTTTCTCACTTAATTTGTTCACTGCCGTAACAGTGATTTTACTGTCCCTTTCAGAGCAGAATACTGACATCTGCTGGAATTCTGCACTCTGATCCGGTTTTAACACCGAACCTCCGCAATGGTTTGACAAAAGTCTTATTACCCTTGCCGCCGGGGTCAGATGATACTGATCCAAAAACTGATAGTCCTCCGGAATATCTTCCTCTGCTGTGCGCAGCTTTGTATCTGCATAAACAAACCAGCGGTTTTGCGGATTAAATTTCATATCATACAGCACAAAGCCGAAAAAAGGAGATTCCAGATCGTGCAGCGTTGAAATTTTCCAGGGCGTTTCAAACAAAAGCTCGCCCCACTGATGCGCCGTATTCAAAGCCATGGCAAAGGTATTCTGCATCACGCCTGCATCCCAGGATTCAAACCGCCAGACTGAGGTTTCTGTGGTACACCGCTGATAGCTTTCTCCGGGGTCATACTCTTCCGGATGCCCGGCATTTGTGAGAAATCCCATCTCGTTTTTCTCTAAAAGCGTGGTCAGATTGTCCTTATCCGCCGCAGTCGGCGTGATCCAATAAGCAAACGGATAATGCGCGCTCACATAGTCC
>RQCD01000054.1 GCA_008668455.1 Clostridia bacterium | reverse complement strand
GTCTTAAATACCTGGTTTATCACAAGGCTTGGCGTCTCCTATGCGTTTTTCCTGCCGGGTGCAATTACAATTATTTTGTGCGTTCTTACCTTTTTTGCAACCCGAAAAATTCCTCCGGCAGCAGAGGAGAAGTCGGAACATATATCCTTTTTCTCTTTGCTGCGGCAAAGAGAGCTTTTGGAGATGATATTCCCGGCAGCATTTCACGGTGTGATGAAAGAGAACATCAGCCTTTGGATGGCGGTTTTTTTCATTGACCGGTATGCGGTGAATTTGAATACCACCTCTTATTATGTGCTGCTGATTCCGATGATCGGACTGGTGGGACGTGTGCTTTATCCGATTGCATTTCGTGCCTGCGGAGACAGAGAACATCGGGTTTCCATGCTCGGCTTTTTGGTTTGTGTACTGGCATCGGCTGTTTTGCTGATCGGAAAAATCGGCATCCTTGCGGCAGCGTTGGCATTGGGACTGATTTACACCGCAGTTTCGATGATCAATACGTCTTTTCTTTCCATTTATCCGCTGCATTATGCCAAAACACACAATGAGGCGGCAGTGAGCGGTATTATGGATTTTGCCACTTATCTGGGAGCAGGAATTTCGAGTGCGATTTATGGAACGGTGATTCAGCATTTCGGATATTTGCCGATGTTTCTGTCCTGGACAGTGATTTCGGCGCTGTCCCTGATGATTTTAAAGAATTTTGCGGGAAAAAAGGAGGTTATCAAATATGAAAAAAATGATTCAAAAATGGTATGATCAATTACATTTCCCGAAGGAGTACCGGGATGAATTTGAGACGCTGTTGGAGTGGGCAAAGCTTTCGGAATGTACGATTGCAGACTATCAGAGTACAGGGGATTATCAGATGGATTTTCTGATGAGCCTGTATTTCTGCGAGGAGGCAGTCAGAGAGGCAAAGAAAAAGGGGATTCCGGAATCGGTGCAGCTTGAAACGCTTTCCGATCTTGTGGCTTGGACAAAGGCATACGTTGGAGAAAATCAAAGACTTGGACTTTATGAATATTCCTGGGTTCGTCTGGGACTGACACAAAAGCTTTTTAAGCTTGGTAGGCTGGAATTTATGCCGGCAGAAAATCAGGTTGAGGTACATATCCCGGCAGGCGCGCCGGTCGATCCGATCCAATGTGAGGAATCGTTCCGGCTGGCAGAGGATTTTTTTGCAGACCTGTCCTATGACCGTTATTGCATTCATTCCTGGTTGCTGGATGATACGCTTGCAAAATTTTTAAAACCGGATTCTAATATTCTGCATTTCGCAGCAATGTTTGAAAAAGGAGAGCGTGACGAAAGCGATTCTGCGCTCCGCTATGTGTTCGGATGGAATGCGACAAGAGAAAATTTAACAAAATATACTCCCAAAAATCATTTTATGCAGGCAATGTATGATTATGTTTTGGGGGGCGGAAAGCTATATGCTGTATGCGGAACAAGAGAAAGAGAGGAAAAAGTCTGAATAAAATCGCCCATAGCACAACTTTTTGCTCGGGGCGGTACCGTCGTACAGCACCACTCGCTGCAAAGCAGCACTCTGAGCGATTTTATTCAAACTTGAATTTTGTGTCTTATGACACTGAAAGGAATGGCTATAAAGATGAAACTTGTAACCTTTAATTTAAGCTGTGACTGGAACAGCTGTGACGGAATCAATTCCTTTGTACACCGTGCCGGCTTGATTTACGACCGGCTGAGAGATGAAATGCCGGAGGTGATGGCATTTCAGGAGGTAATTCCAAAAAGTTTAGATTATTTAAAGAGAATTTGCCCGGAATATGAATTTTACGGTCAGTTCCGGTCGGAGCATTTTGACGGCGAGGGACTTTATACTGCCGTGCGTAAAGACATTTACGAGGTGACGGCATTTGAGGCTTTTTGGTTAAGTCCTGCCCCCTATGCGCCGGGATCACGTTTTCCGGAGCAGAGCGAGTGCCCGCGCATCTGCATTCTGACTGATCTTCGTAACCGGAAAACCGGATTCCGGATGCGGCTTTTGAATGTGCATTTAGACCATGTTTCCGATCATGCAAGATTTTTAGGAATCCAGTGCGCCTTAAAAAAAGCGTCGGAATATCAAAAGAGAAATCCGCTGCCGCTGGCGGTTTTGGGTGATTTTAACGCATTGCCGGGGAGTGAGCCGATCCTTGCTTGCGAGGAATACGGACTGACCGACGCGGCAAGCAGGCAGAAAAGCACCTTTCATGAGTTTGGAAAACGGGAGGAAAAGCTTGATTACATTTTCCTTTCCAAGGAGCTTACAAGCCGGGAAAGCTTTGTCTGGACGGATAACCGGTGCGGAATCTATTTGTCCGATCATTATCCGACCGGGATTCTGTTAGAGGAGGAGAAAAAATGAGAAATGCAGAAGTTTTAAAGACATTATCGGATGAGGACTTAGTGGGTCAGGTGTTAAGCTATGATATTTACGATTATGACGATCCGCAGAAGGTGGAGAAGATTATCCGGGAAATCCGCCCCGGTGCAATTTATCTTTCGCAGATGACCTATGAAAAGATTAAAATGTATACTGATATGGCGAACAAATACACCAAAATCCCGGTTAGCGTGATGACGGATATTGAATTTGGACCGGGAGAGAATCTGCCGGATTTACCTGTCATGCCGAATCCGATGGCATGGTCGGCATGTGACGATCCGGAGTTGGTGGAGGAGGCGGCAGAGCTGTGCGCGAAAATCAGCCGCTTGCAGGGATTTTCCTGGACGCTGTCTCCTGTCATTGATATTAATATGAATTTCCAGAATCCGCTGGTTAATATCCGTTCCGCATCCGACAGTGCGGAGCAGGTTTACCGGATTATGAGCGCATTTTTGCGCGGAATCCAGAAAAACGGCTACATGGCGGCAACGCTCAAGCATTTTCCGGGGGATGGCGTGGACGACCGTAACCAGCATTTCTGCACCACCGTCAATTCTCTTTCGATGGAGGAATGGAGAAAAACCTTTGGAAGTGTCTATGAGCGGATGATCAGCGATGGCGCGGCATCGGTGATGTGTGCGCATATTGCGCTTCCAGCATACCGGAATGACAGCGACGAATACGGCGGCATTCCCTGTGCGCTCAGCAAGCCTTTGATGACCGATCTGTTAAAGGGCGAGTTAGGCTTTGACGGATGCATTATTTCGGATGCGATGAGTATGGTCGGATCGGCATCACGCGTGGATTTGGACAAGCTTGCATTAAGCTTTTTAAACTGCGGCGGTGATATGGTACTCTTTAATGAGCCGGAGGATCATGCGCTTTTATTGGCGGCGCTCCAAAGCGGAGAATTAAGCCGGGAGCGGCTTTTGGATGCAGCAGACCGGGTGGTCACATTAAAGAAAAATGCACGGCTGTTTGAGGATCAGGAGAAAATTATTAAAGAAATTGGCGAAAGCAAGGAAGTGCTGATTCAAAAGCTCAATGCCGTTTCGGAAAAGATCGCAGACCGAAGCATTAAATTTGTCCGGGATTTTCAGAACATTCTGCCGCTTTCTCCAAAGCCGGGCGCAAAATTTTTGTGTGTGAATCTTTCGGACGATCCCAAGCTTGATCCGACACCAATTGCAGAGGAATTGAGAAAACGCGGCTATGCGGCGGATATTTCTGAAACAGCCGGACATTCCGAGCTAAACCGGATCATGGGAAACTATGATTATATCCTGGTGAACTATTTTATTGCCGGAACACACGGCGGAACGATGCGGATTGGCTGGGATAAGATCAGCGTATTCTGGCGCGGATATGTCTTGAAGCATCCGGGGCTGGTGGTTTCGTTCTTCGGCGATCCGTATAAGCTGTACGATTTCCCGTTTGTAAAAACCTGTATCAACACCTTCTCCTGCCAGGAAAGCTCTATGCGTGCGTTTGTGCGTGTGCTGTTAGGAGAAAAGCCGATGACGGCAAAAAATCCGGTTTCGTTGAAGGGGTTTTTTCAGAGAGAAACACAATAAATTCGCTTGACTTTTGATTTCGTTTTGTGTATAATAAAGAAAAAAGCGGAATATGGAGTTTTTAGCATGAACATCGAAAAAACACAGTATACGCAAATGTTTTTTGAACAGTACCGTATGAATATCACTGACAGCGGCTATGCAGAGGTAAACGGGGAGTGGGCATGCGGTCACGTTTGCTCTCCTTTCTCGCGCCTTTATTATGTTACGGAAGGAACGGGGGAAATCTGGACGCAGGATCGGCATTTTAAGCTTTTAGCAGAGCATGTCTATCTGATTCCGCTTGGAACGGTTTACCGGAGCGATTGCAGAGATCACTTAAACCACTTGTATTTTCATTTTAACATAGACACCCCAAACGGCTATGATCTTCTGCGCGGAATGGAGTGTGCAGGAATCTCCTATCCGCGGAGTAAGACAGAGCGTCTGACCGCACTTTATCAGAGCGGAACGCTGCTGGATCAGATGGAGCTGCAGCAGGAGCTTATTGCTACCATGATCCGGCTTTTAAAAAAGCAGACGTGTCCTCCGGAATTTCAGGCGACCTATTCGGATGAGGTTTTGAGGACGATTGAATATATCCGGGAGCATCTTTCTGCACAGCTGACAGTGGAAAAAATTGCAGACGCGCTTTTTCTCTCAAAAAACTCTCTGTTTAAGCAGTTTCGCCGTGAGGTAGGTCTGCCGATCGGAAAATATATTGACAAGCTGATATTTTTCCGCGCAGAGCAGCTCCTGACAAAATCGAATCTTTCGGTGAAGGAAATCAGCGAGAGTCTTGGTTTCTGCGATCAGTTTTATTTCTCGCGCCGGTTTTTGCAGTATTTTGAAGAACGTCCGCTTGCATACCGTAACCGAACCCGAAAAATTAATCAGATTTAGCGTTACCTATTTAAT
>RQCD01000085.1 GCA_008668455.1 Clostridia bacterium | reverse complement strand
GATAACAAGATCAAAAAAGAGTACTTTTTCTGATTAATATCTATTAGGAGGTGTATTCCAATGGCATATAAAATTAGTGATGCATGCATCAGCTGCGGCGCATGTGCAGCTGAATGTCCGGTCAACGCAATTTCCGAGGGTGATTCTCAATATGTAATTGACGAGGGAACCTGCATCGAGTGTGGCGCCTGCGCAGGAGTCTGTCCTGTTGGCGCTCCGGAAGAAGCGTAAGGAGCAGAAAACACCGCCGCGGCAATTTTTGCCGCGGCGGTGTTTTTTATTTGACTGCCTGAAACGCTTCGTCCAATGCCTCGATCAAATCGTCAATATGCTCAATTCCGATCGACAGACGAATGGTATTTGGCTTGATCCCCTGCTCTGAAAGCTCCTCCTCCGAAAGCTGAGAATGCGTGGTAGACGCCGGATGAATCACCAGCGATTTCACGTCTGCCACATTTGCAAGCAGGGAGAAAATCTTTAAATGATCAATGAAATTCTGCGCCGTTTTTGCGTCCCCTTTAATTTCAAAGGTAAAAATTGAACCGCCGCCATTTGGGAAATACTTCTGATAAAGTTTGTGGCTTGGTTCACTTGCAAGCGACGGATGGTGTACTGCCTCCACCTGCGGATGCTTGCTCAGATAGTCCACAATTTTCAGTGCATTTGACACATGCCGCTCCACACGAAGGGAAAGCGTCTCTAACCCCTGTAAGAAGAAGAATGCATGGAACGGAGAAATGGTTGAGCCGGTATCACGCAGAAGAATCGCACGAATATAGGTCACAAAAGCAGCCGCACCGGCAACCTCTGCAAAGCTTACCCCATGATAGGACGGGTTCGGATCAGCAATCCACGGGAATTTTCCGGACGCTTTCCAGTCAAAGTTTCCGCCGTCCACAATCACGCCGCCGATTGCCGCTCCGTGACCGCCGATAAATTTTGTCGCGCTGTGCACCACAATATCCGCACCGTATTCAATCGGACGAACCAGATACGGAGTTGCAAAGGTAGAATCCACCACCAGCGGAATGCCATGCTTATGCGCAACCCTTGCAATTTCTTCAATATCAATAATATTTGAATTTGGATTTCCAAGTGTTTCAATATAAATTGCCTTGGTATTCGGCTGAATTGCCGCCTCAAATGCGCCCTCCTCATCCGGGTCAACAAAGGTTGCGGAAATGCCGGAGGTCAGCGGAAGTGTATGCGCCAGCAGATTATATGTACCGCCGTAAATTGTTTTAGATGCAACAATATGCTCTCCCGATTTTGCCAGCGCCTGGATGGTGTAATTGATTGCTGCTGCACCGGACGCAACTGCTAAAGCTGCCGAGCCGCCCTCCAGAGCCGCAATTCTGGTTTCAAAAACCTCCTGCGTCGGGTTGGTGAGTCTGCCGTAAATATTTCCGGCATCCTTAAGTGCAAACCGATCAGCAGCATGCTGGGAATCGTGAAAAACAAAGGAAGTAGAAGCATAAATCGGGACTGCTCTTGCGTCTGTCGCCGGATCTGGCTGCTCCTGTCCTGCCTGAACCTGAAGTGTTTCAAATCTGTATTTTTTCTCTGCCATGAATGACCATTCCTTTCGATTACCTATCATTTTGATATATTTATTATAGCACCGTTTTATTTTTCTGTCCAATACAGATTCATTATAGATTGTTATAAATTTTATTAATACCTTTACAGCATGCAGAAAGACAGAACAGCTGCCGAAGGCATTCCAGGAAATCCGCAAGCAGATTTGCGGTGAATTTTTATGCAGAGAGATTTATAAATATACCTATGATGCAGGATTTGAGGTTTATCCCTCTGATGATATACAGAATTCCAGCTATCAGTACGAAATCCGGATTGCAGTAAACCCGGTACGCTAAATTGAAAGCAGACTGCCTTTTTGAGACAGTCCGCTTTCAATTTAGTGAATATGAAATAAATCTCTCATCCAGTCTGCCGATAACGCTACCCATCCGCCTAATGCTCTGGAGCAGTTCAGCTCCGGATAATAGGCATTCACATCCGGAAGATTGGTGGAAAGTCCGTGCGGACCATCCTGGTAGATGTGCATTTCAAACGGGATATTTTCTTTCCGCAGTGCTGCTGCAAACCGCAAGCTATTTTCTACCGGAACAGCTTCATCCGTATATGTATGCCATAAAAATGCCGGCGGAGTATCCTTTGTGACCTGGTTTTCCAGGGACATTTTCTGCTTCAGCTCTAAATTGTCCTCACCGCAGAGGCTGTCAAACGAACCCATATGTGCCACAGCCGGGTCGGAGCTGATAACCGGATAGCCAAGAATCATCGCGTTCGGACGGTTTGACTGATCTGCCGTTTTGATCGGATCCTGATTCCAGAACACCCCCAAAGAACAAGCCAGATGTCCGCCTGCCGAAAAACCGCAGACTGCAATCTGATCCTTATTGACACACCATTTTTCCGCATTCTCCCGGATAATCTGCATCGCTTTGGAAACCTCCTCCAAAGCGTCCGGATAACGGTACGGATGTACCGAATAATGGTCGATTACAAACGCATGAAAGCCTGCCGCATTATACTGAATTGCAATCGGCTCTGCCTCTCTGCCGGAGCAGCCCCAATAACCGCCGCCCGGACAAATCAGCACTGCCGGACGCTTAATTTTCTCCCGGCTCGGATCATCAATTGCCATTGGGTCATTCAGTACATAGGTCGACATCACACATGCCGGCTCTCTGCCCTCTCTTAACGTAATTGTTTCGTGAATCATAATTTTGTCCTCCTTTTTATCTTAAAACCGCCGAGTTTCTCCTGCGCCGATTTTCTCAATTGTTTTATTTTCCCAAGTTCCCAACTGTACCCATACATCAGTTGCAGACGGGTTTGAGATGATCTTTTTATCCACGCTGGTCTGCAGGCTTTCATATGCCTTGACATAATTGTAGATTTCCATATTGGTTGCATACCAGATACCATCGCGTTTTCCGATATATTCTGCAAATTTTTCAATCACATCCCAGTTATCATTATTATCAAACTCATAGCTATGCCCCCAAAGATAAAACATCCAAATGCCGCCCCAGCTTGGTTTTTCTTCCGCAAATTGCTTGGCAAGCTCCATCAGACGCGGATTGTTATGATGACAGGTCGGCTTTAACCGAAGCCAGTCTTCGGGCAATCCGAACTGCTCTGTGGAATGCGTTGTTCTGGAATAGACGATTCCGCACTGTCTCAAAATTTCAACCACCTGATCATTATATGTACCAAACGGATATGCCATTCCCTTCGCAATCACCCCATACTGTTTTTCAACATTTTCCCGATCACGCATAATTTCCGTAATCACTTCATCAGACGAAAGCTTTTCCAAAAACGGATGCGTATAGGTATGCACCGCCAGTTCCTGACCGGAGCTTGGATAAAGCGCCTGTGCCTCAGAAAGCTTCAAAGCGCCGTAAAATTTTTCGCGCACAGTCTCCTCCGGACAATATCTGCCGGTATTAATATTAAAAGTTCCCTTTATGCCAAAACGATTCATGATTTCAATCAATCGAATATCCTGCACCACGCCATCGTCGTAGCTTAGCGTTAAAACTTTTTTCTTTCCGTCCTTCAAAACCATTTCCATGAATTATGACCCCTCTCTTTTTTTGCGAAGCATCGCATTTTTTACAACCGGCTCTCTCACCGGCATTGTAAACATCATAGCAGCATGAGGGCAGACGGTGATGTCTTCCCCCTTGTCATTTTTCATCTTTTCCGCGACTTGTTTGAAATATGGCTTGCCCGGCTGCATAATCTCAATTTCATCTCCTGCAAAAAAACGGTTTCTTTGTGTGATGGTAGCAATGCCGGTTTCTGCGTTATAATCCGTCACAATCCCAATCAGGTCATAATCCCGGATATAGGAGCTGTCGGTATAAACCTGCTCCGATCCTCCCGGCTTTCCATAGCTGAAGCCAGTGGTATACGGGCGGTGGCTGACCTTGCAAAGCTCCAAAAGCTGGTTTTGGTCAAACGTATAGTTTTCCGGATCGGCAAAATACCGGTCAATTTCTTCGCGGTATGCTTTCACAATCGTTGCCGCATAATAAGATGTTTTCACGCGACCCTCAATTTTAAAACTGGAAATGCCGCTCTCCGCCAATTCCGGAATATGCTCAATCAGACATAGATCCTTAGAATTAAAAATAAAGCTGCCGCGCTCGTTTTCATAAATGTCCATATACTGCCCGGGGCGCGTCTGCTCCATCAGCGAATAATTCCATCGGCAGGGATGCGCACATGCGCCCTGATTGGCATCACGCCGGGTCATGTAATTGGAGAGCAGACATCTTCCGGAATAGGAAATGCACATCGCTCCGTGCACAAATGCCTCTAATTCTAAATCCGGCGGTGTCTTTTCCCGGATTTCACGCATCTCGGAAAAACTCATCTCCCTCGCTAATACTACACGCTTTGCCCCTAATTCATACCATTTTTTTGCCGACTGGTAATTCACGTTATTCGCCTGTGTGCTGATATGGATCGGAATTTCCGGTGCATATTCCTGCACCAGTGAAAACATCCCCAGATCGGCAACTAAAATTCCGTCAAACCCCAAAGGACGAATCTCCTGAAGATAGCTTTTAAATTCTTCTATATCCTGATTATGCGGCAAAATGTTTGCCGTCAGATAGACTTTTTTTCCTCTTTCGTGCGCATATTGCAAGCCCTTCTGCATATCGGAAAGCGAGAAATTTTCTGCCGCCTCACGCAGGCTAAATGCTTCGCCGCCGATATAGACCGCGTCCGCGCCATACTGAATCACCGTTTTTAATTTTTCCAGGCTGCCGCCCGGCGCTAATAATTCCGGCTTGTTCATATTATTCTCCATTTCTTTATATCCGTACCGACACCGTCACGCCGTCTCCCAACGGCAACAGCACCGATTTTAATTCCTTCCGCTGCTGCTGCGCTGCGATAAAATGCCGCAGCCGCTTCACAATGGTAATTTTTCTACGTACAACATGACTGTCATCAGCAGTCATGCCCTTATAAAGCACATTGTCCGACACTAAAACACCGCCCTTTTTCAAAAGCCGGATACAGTCATTCAGCATATGGATATAATGCGCTTTCGGACCGTCTAAAAAAATCAAGTCGTATTCTCCGCTCAGGGTTGGCAAAAGCTCCTTTGCGTCCTTTTCCAGAACATGAATGCTTTCGGATAAGCCGGCTGACGCAATATTCCTTTTCGCCAGCTCCGCCATTTCATGATCCCATTCCACCGTTGTAACCGTGCCGCCCTCCTGCAGGCTTTCCGACATCAAAATTGCCGAATAACCGATTGCACATCCGATTTCTAAAATCCGGACCGGACGAACCATCGCACATAAAACGGTCAGAAGCTGCGCCGTTTCCGGCTGTACAATCGGAACGCTGTGTTCCTTTGCATACGTTTCTAATTCCTTTAAAATGCCTTCATGTGGCGGAACAGTTTTTCGGAGATATTCGGTTATATACGGATGTACAATTGCATCCTGGTCATATTCTATCATTTCAAAACATCCTTACACAAAGTAAAAACAATTTTCTCTGCTTCCTCTAAGCTTTTTCCCTCAATTCTTGCGCCTGCCGCCATTTTATGACCGCCGCCGCCGATTTTTTCCGCAATTTCTGCCACATTGTAGCGTCCGTTGGAACGAAAACTGATTTTGATTTTTTCCGGGGTTTCCCGCAGGGAAACTGCAATTTCCGTTTCCGTGAGCGAGCGCGGAAGATTCACCAAATCTCCGGTATCCTTTTCCGATACCCCAAAATCGTCAAATATTTCTTCTGAAAGCGCAACAACCGCAAGTCGGTTTTCAAAATACCGGTGGATATTCTGCACCACATGCGCCCGAAGCTCTAAAACTCTGTAATCCTGACTGTCAAACAGTTTTCTGCAAAGCTGAGCATGATCAAAGCCATACTCCATCAGATCTGCCGTCAGGCGAAGCGTTTTAGGACTTGCACTTTCATAGCGCAAGCCGCCGCTATCGCTCATAATTGCTATATAAAGATTCTTTGCTGCCTCGTCCGTGAGCGGCGTATTGGTTTTCTGAAACATTTCACACAGGATTTCTCCCGCTGCGCACGCACTTCCATCCACCAGATTCATCATGCCATACTCCGGATTGGTATAGTGATGGTCAATATTGACCGTTTTCTTTGCCCTCTCAAACAAAAATCTGCGTTTTCCGATCCGCTCCAAATCTCCGCAGTCAATTGCGGCACAAAGCTCATATTCCGGAATCTCCATTCCGTCAGCATATACCCATGGTTCTTGCACCATAAACTTCAAATGCCGCTCCGGTTCATCGCTTAAGAGAAAATCTGCGCGTTTTCCCGCTGCACGCAGCACCTCCATCAACGCAAGACCGCTTCCGATTGCGTCTGCGTCCTCTGCTTCATGTGCCAGGATCAGAATCGACTCTGCCGACAGAAGATATTCCATCATGTTTCTCATACCGTATCTCACTTCCCTTCTATACACCAAAAACAGGCACAGCTCTTTTTCAGAACGCGCCTGATTTTGCTATTGATGATTAATATCATTGAGCATCTGATTAATATGTGCTCCATGCTCAATGGAATGATCCAATTCAAAAAGAACTTCCGGAGTATGCCGAAGTGTGAGACGGCGTCCCACCTCGCGGCGCACAAAGCCAGCGGCGCTTCTTAAGCCTGCCAGCGCTTTTTTCTGCACCTCCTCATCCCCCATCACGCTGACATAAACCTTTGCATAGCTCAGATCATTTGTCACCCGCACTGCAACAACGCTTGTCATCATCGGAATGCGGCTATCCTTTAAATCCCGGATAATTGCGCTCAATTCTCTTCTTATTTCCTCATTAATTTTATTGATTCTTTCCTTTGCCATTTTGTTTTCCTTTCCGGTTCAAAAGGCATCTACCGTTCAATTTCCTCCATAATAAAGCACTCAATCACATCGCCCTCTTTAAGGTCATTAAACTTTTCAATTCCGATACCGCATTCAAAGCTTTCTGCAACCTCTTTTGCATCATCCTTGAAGCGTTTCAGACTGTCGATTGAACCCTCGTGAACCACAATACCGTCACGCACAAGACGAACCTGTGCGTTTCTTGCAATTTTACCGTCGGTGACATACGCGCCGGCAATTGTGCCGACACCGGACACTTTAAATGTTTGCCGAACCTCGGCATGACCGATCACCTTTTCTTGATATTCCGGATCAAGCATGCCCTTCATTGCCGCCTCAATTTCCTCAATTGCCTGATAGATGACACGGTAGAGCCGGATATCAACCTCCTGCCGTTCTGCCGCCGCGCTTGCACCGGCATCCGGACGAACGTTAAATCCGACAATGATTGCATTGGATGCATTTGCAAGCATAACATCCGATTCATTCACAGCGCCAACGCCGCCGTGGATCACCTTGACACGCACCTCATCATTGGAGAGCTTCTCCAATGACTGCCGGACTGCCTCAACCGATCCCTGAACATCTGCCTTGATAATAATGTTCAGCTCTTTCATATTTCCCTCGTCAATCTGCGAGAACAGATTATCCAGAGAAACCTTCACCGTTTGATTAAAGCGTGTTTCCTTTTCCTCCATCCGGCGTGTTTCTGCAACCTCTCTTGCAAGCTTTTCATCCGATACGGCGCCGAAACGGTCGCCGCCTGCCGGAACCTCTGCCAAACCCAAAATCTCAACCGGTGTGGACGGACCTGCGGATTTGACACGTCTACCCTTATCGTTCACCATGGCGCGGACATGACCCACTGCCGTTCCGGCAATCACAATATCGCCGACATGGAGCGTTCCCTCCTGTACCAGTACCGTTGCCACCGGGCCGCGTCCCTTGTCGATCTGCGCCTCAATCACAGTTCCCTTTGCCGGCTTGTTTGGGTTTGCTTTCAATTCCTTCATATCGGCAATCAAAAGCACCATTTCCAGAAGTCCGTCAATATTGATATTCTGCTTTGCAGAAACCTCTACACAAACTGTGTCTCCGCCCCATTCCTCCGGAATGAGTCCCTGCTCGGTCAGCATTTCCTTCACGCGCTCCACATTTGCATTTTCCTTATCAATTTTGTTAATTGCAACAACAATCGTAACGCCGGCTGCGCGTGCGTGATTAATGGCTTCAATCGTCTGCGGCATGATGCCGTCGTCGGCTGCAACCACCAGAATTGCAACATCGGTCACCTGCGCGCCGCGCGCACGCATGGTGGTGAATGCTTCATGACCCGGTGTGTCTAAGAAGGTAATATCCCGGTCATTCAAGCGCACACTGTAAGCACCGATATGCTGTGTGATTCCGCCTGCCTCAGTCGAAATTACCGAGGTATTCCGGATTGCGTCCAGAAGGGAGGTTTTACCGTGGTCAACGTGTCCCATAACAACTACCACTGGCGGCCGCGGAACCAAATCCTCCGGCCGATCCTCCTCCTCCTGGAATAGTATATCCTCTTTTGTCAAAACAATTTCCTTTTTCACCGGAATTCCCAGTTCTTCCGCAATCAACGCCGCCGTATCATAATCGATTGTCTGCGTAATGGTTGCCATAATGCCAAGCATCATCAGGTTTTTCACAATTTCTGCCGCACCCTTGCCAAGCTTCTGCGCAAGCTCGCCGACAGTGATAAATTCCGGCAGCTCAACCGTTTCGGTGATTTCCTTCTTTTCCTTGCGCTTTTCCTGTACCGGTTCTTTCTGAAGCTGCTTTTCCTTGTTCTTATTTTTTTTCTTTTTCTTGCTTCTGCCGCCCTCCATTTTGGAAAGATCGTCTGTGACAAGATCCTCCAGCCGTTCGGTTGTTTCAATCTTGTCAAGCTCTACCGTATCGGTTCTGGTATCAACATAGCGGACTGTTTTGGATGTATCTGCATCAATCACCAAATCCTCCTCGCTGACATCTGAAACGGCAACCGGCTCCTCCTCTTTCTTTTTCTTTGGCTTCGGAGTCTCTTTTTGCTTTTCGGCAGCGGCTTCCTCTTTCACCGCCGGTGTCTCTGCTTCCGCTTCCTCTGCTGTTTTCTCCGGCTTTGCTTCCTTTTTCTCCGGACGAACCAGCGGCTCATCTCCCATATCGTGCAGTTGGGTGTAAATATCCAAAATCATTCCCAGCTGTTCCTCAGTCAGCACGGACATATGATTCTTAAGCTCCACTCCCATTTCTGCCATCCTCTCAACAATATCCTTGCTGGTTACCTTTAAATCCTTTGCAATTTCATGAACCTTTATTTTTGCTTCCATTCGCATTCACCATTCCTTTCCTGAGCATTGGCATATTTTTGCAGGATTGCCTGCGCAAAATTCTGATCCGTCACCGAGACAACCGCCCGGTAATCGCTCCCCGTAAACTGCCCTAACTGCTCCATATTTCCATATTCTATATATTGAACCCGATAAAACCTGCAGGCATCGGTAATGGATTTTTTTGATTTCGGAGAACTGTCCTCCGCTAAAATAACAAGCCTTGCCACACGGCTTTTAATTGCTTTTTCGCACAGAAACGCTCCGCTCTGCACGCATCCGGCACGTTTTGCCATTCCAAGCATTGATAGCACCTTATCCTTTGACATATTTCAAAAGCTCCTCATAAAAAGAATCCGGAATTGTCTGTTTAAAATGCCGTGAAAACGCTTTCTTTTTCCGGGCAATTCTAAGGCATTCTTCCTTTTTACACAAATAAGCGCCGCGCCCCGGCATTGTCTGCGCCGGATCTGCTTCTGCGCCCTCCGCCGTCCGGACAATCCGCAAAAGCTCTTGTTTCGGATACGATTTTCTGCATCCCGTGCACATTCTCAAAGGCATAAACTTTGGCATATTAATCTCCATTCCACCGCCTCCACGGCATAAAATCAGTTTTTTGATCAGAACGGCTCTGCGGTATGTTCTGCCGCTGTAATATCAATCTTCCATCCGGTCAGTCTTGCAGCAAGGCGAACATTCTGTCCGGATTTTCCGATTGCAAGCGAAAGCTGATAATCCGGAACAACAACGCTTGCCGTCTTATCCTCCTCATTGACCGTAACCGAAAGCACCTTAGACGGACTCAGACTTGCGGCAATAAATTCTGCCGGATCCGGACTCCACTTTACAATATCGATTTTCTCATCCTTTAATTCCTCGCCGATTCTCTGCACACGCAGTCCTTTCGGACCGATGCATGCTCCCTGCGGATCAACATTCGGGTCGGCAGAATAAACGGCGATTTTTGTCCGCGAGCCTGCCTCGCGCGCAACACCTTTAATCTCCACCAAGCCGTCTGCAATTTCCGGAACCTCCTGGAAAAACAGCCGCTTTACCAATCCCGGATGCGTTCTGGACAAAATAATCTGTGTACCCTTTGTTCCGTTTTTCACCTCGCTGACATAGCAGCGAATCCAATCGTGTATCCGGAAAAAATCCGCAATCGGCTGCTCTGTAGACGGAATTTCCTTTCCGGGATGAACTGCCTCTGCGTCTCCGATATTCACATACACATTTCCATATTCAATCCGATCCACCTGACCGGAAACAATATCGTTTGCCTTTTCTGTATACTCGTTATAGATTTTTCCGCGTTCTGCCTCCCGGAGTCTCTGTGTAATCACCTGCTTTGCTGTCATGGCTGCGATTCTTCCAAAGTTTTTCGGCGTTACCTCAACATCCACAACATCGCCGATTTCATAAATACCGCTGATGTTCTTTGCGTCCTCCAGGGAAATTTTAATCTGCTTTTCGTCATCCGGAACAATTTCAGAGACCTCCTTCTTTGCCACAACCCGAACCACGCCGGTATTGCGGTCAAGCTGAACCTCCACATTCTGCGCCGATGCAAAATTCCGTTTATAAGCAGCAACCAGCGCCGCCTCCAGTGCATCTAAAATAACATCCTTTTCAATTCCCTTTTCTGCGCATATATCATCCAGCGCCTTTAACAATTCCTCATTCATGTCGTTTTATCATCCTTTCCTGATACCCTTACATTTTAAAATACAAACGAATATAAACCGCTTCCTTTACCGGTACTTTAATTGTTTTTCCCTCCGACTCGATCCATGCAGTCTCATTCTGATATTCGGAAAGGATGCCGGAAAATTCTTTTTTTCCGTCTGCGGCGCGATAAAGCTTCACTTCTACCTCACGTCCGAGATACCATAAAAACTCGCGCTCTGTCCGAAGCTTCCGGTCCACTCCGGGAGAGGATACCTCCAATAAATATGCCTCCGGAATCAGATCCTTTTCATCCAAAAGCGTTTCCGCAGCACGGCTGAATGCCTCGCAATCATCAATCCCGACTCCGCCTGGCTTATCCAGAAAAAAACGCAGAAAGCGTTCGCCGTTCTCCTTTTTGTAGGATACGTCCACCACATAAACTCCCTGTTTCTCTGCCAACTCCTCCGTCAGCTCCAAAACAGCCTTTTCTATCGCATTTGCCATCGTCCGCTCCAATCTGCCGCCGGAATCAAGTTCCGGCACATCATTTTATAAACGTGAAAGAGTGGGTTTTCTTACCCACTCTTCCACTGCTCCTATTAACACATCTATTATTGTACCATGTTTTCCCCAAAAAATCAAGTCTTTTTTTGAAAAAAATACATTTTTGTAAATTTCGGCATCAAACTGCCTGCTTTCCCCGTTTTACTGCTCTCTGATCCTTACTTTTCTTCGCCGGCAATAATCCGGATCTGGTTTTCCCGGTACAGCTCTCTCAATTCCGGCGAAAGCGAGGAATCGGTGATATAGGTATACTGTGGATTCATCTCACTCACCTTCATCAGTGCGCTTTTCTCAAATTTACTGCTGTCCGCTAAAATATAGATTTCCTCGCTGGACGCACAATACTGGTTGATAGTCTCTGTCCAATGCGGCTCATGATCGCAGATGCCGTATTTCAGGGAAACCGCCGCCGGAAACATAAAGAATTTCTGCATATGCAGCTTTTTCAGACTATCCACCACCAGCGGCCCATAAAAACCGTTTAAGGATTTGGAATAATGACCGGCACATAGGATCGCAGAAATACTTGGATGTCGGCAGAGACGGTTAAAAACGTCCATACAGCTTGTGACTACTGTGAGGGAATTAAAATGCTGCGTCAGCTGATCTGCGAAATCTACAGCAGTGCTCCCGGCATCCACGCCGATCACATCCCCCTCCGAAATAAAAGCCATCGCCACCCTGGATAGCTCCGCTTTCTGATCACGCCGCTCCTCCAAGCGTGATTCCAGACTCAGATACGGCAGCACCTCGCCCAGCGTTACCGCACCGCCATGCACCCTCTGCAACTTGTGTTCACGCTCCAGCTTTAATAAATCTCTCCGCACCGTTTCAATCGATACGTCAAAAAGCGCCATCAGGTTGGATGTGCTGACCGCACCCCCCTCCCGGATCATTTCGCATATTTTTTTCTGTCTCTCCTGTGCAAACAAATTCCACACCTCCGGTATCCTTTCTATTTATTAGTAT
>RQCD01000149.1 GCA_008668455.1 Clostridia bacterium | reverse complement strand
GTTCCATATGGCAGCTTTGAACAAGAGGGCAATTCAAGCGCCATCAGCACATGCAGCTGGGAGGGAACAGACGGCGGCGCGAATGTAACCTGGACTAATCCGGCAAGCGCGTTCTCTACAAGAGTTTATTTAGATGGTATTCGTGTGGCAGACCTTGCAGGCGCAGAATCGGTTTCATTAGACGGACTGGAAAACGGAAAAGAATATATCGTTACCTTAAAGGATACTGATAAGATGGGAAATGAAACCTTCGGAACGAGCTTAAAAATTAAAGCTGGTGAGGGAAACCGTCCGGATGTATACGCTCCAAACAGTGTGATTGTACGCGATTTGAAAGACTTTGTCGGAATCTACTGGTACAATCCGCCGATGGATTCTACCGAGATTAAGCTTTATGATGTGACGGACGGAAAATATGTGGAGATGGAGAAAATTGACGCATATGAAAGCCTTGCTGCAAATGCAAACAACTATCGGAGAGTGAAAAATTCTGCCGGAGTCAGCGGACATACCTACCTCTTAGAGTTTACCTTTACAGACGGTACACAGAGAAACTATTATGTGAATGCGTCGAATAATACTTATGAGATGAAGTACGGCTGGCAGGATGCTTTTAGCGGAGGAGAGAAAGCACATGCATTCTTTGATTATACCAACGATTCTATTTCCGGAAAGCATGCCTATGTGATCGGAAGAAACTATTGGAACGACCGTGCGATCCTCTATAACCGCTCGGCGCATTCCGGCATTATGAATCCGAATACAACTTATTGTGTAAAATATAAGATTAAGACTCCGTGCGATAATAATGTGAATTTCTATCTTGGCGGAGCAGGAAGCGGAACAGGATATCCGACAAAATCAGACGGCTGGAGAGAATATCGTTATTATATCACCACAGGAGACGCAGTTTCATCCGACAGCGGTTTTGAAATTGCCAGCACTTCTATGATGTATGTGGATGATTTTGAAATCTATGAGTACCTTGGAAACGGCGTTTTAGGACAAAAGCTGAATGTCTGGAATGGAAGCTTTGATGACGATCACGGCATTGCTGCATTGGCAAGCGCAAGTGCAGACGGCATTGACGGCGGTATTTCTCTTAACTGGACACTGCCGGAGAATGCAATCGGCGCAAACATTTATGTAGATGGCATTAAGACTGCCCATATCACAGGCACAACCAGCCTGAATCTGACCGGATTAACCAACGGACAGAGCTATAATCTCACTCTCCGTGCCTATGATGCAACCGGCTTTGAGGGCGCAGATACCGTGCTTTCCTGCAAGGCTGGAAAAACCGGAATTTCTGTCAAGAGCTTTGGTATTTACGACAGCGAAAACACTCCGGCAGATATCATTGAGGCGATGAATACGGAGTATATCGTTAAAGCAACCATATCAAACTATACGGATCAGCAGTTGAACGCAGTGATTCTTCTTGCATTCTATGATGCATCCGGAAGACTGATCGGCACACAAAAAGCAGACGCTCCTGTCCCGGCAGATTCTGCAAATGCAGAGGTCAAGCTGGAATACACCTCTCCGCTGATTTTTGAGGACGGGGAAGCGGCAGTAAAGGCATTCCTTTGGGATGTTGACACATTTGCACCGATGGCGCAGGCAGCGTCCGCGAACTGCGAAGAATAAGTCTCGATAAAATCGCCCATAGCACAGCTTTTTGCCAGGGGCGGTCAGATAGCATTCTCAGCTTGAGAGGAATCAATCAAAGAATCAGAAATCATCGGTTCTGAATCATTTTCGATAACTTCATTCATCAAAAAAATACCTGTAGGATCGCAGAAAGCGGTTCTACAGGTATTTTCATTATTTGCTTGCGTTTCTTTTTTCCAGAAGCTTTTTAATTCTGGTAACCGGAACTAAAAGCTGGCTGATGGTTTCGTCATGATTGAGGGTATCAATCAGGAGCGAAATATATTTCGACATATCTACCTCGCAGTACCAGTCCCGCTCTAAAAGTCCCGGCATATGATAGATCAGATTTGTCGTAAAAATCTTATTAATGATACCGTTTTGATATGCTTTATCAAACTTCTCCAAGCCGTTGCAGAAAAGTCCGAATGCAGTAAATACGAAAATTCTCTTTGCGCCCTGTTCTTTGAGCTTTGCGGCAATATCCAAAACGGATTCACCGCTGGAGATCATATCGTCCACGATAATGATGTCCTTGCCCTTGACATCACGTCCTAAGTACACATGCGCCTCGATCGGATTTTTTCCGTCCACAACAACGGAATAATTCCGGCGCTTGTAAAACATTCCCAGATCAATTTCCAGCACGGAGGAATAGTACATACATCTGTGCATGCCGCCCTCATCCGGGGAAATGACAATGGTATCCTCCTTCTCAAAGGAAATGTCTGGAACAGCTCTTGTAATTGCTTTGATCATCTGATAGGTTGTCTGAACATCGTCAAAGCCATGCAATGGGATTGCATTCTGCACACGCGCATCGTGTGCATCAAAGGTAATAATATTTGAAACACCCATGGAAACAAGCTCCTGCAGTGCGGTTGCACAGTCGAGTGATTCTCTGGCGGTACGGCGGTGCTGTCTGCCCTCATAGAGCATCGGCATTACAACGGTAATTCTTCTTGCCTTTCCGCTGATTGCTGCAATAATGCGCTTTAAATCCTGGTAGTGATCGTCCGGACTCATATGGTTGACTTCCTGGTACATTTTATAGGTCACACCGTGATTAAACACGTCGCAGATGATATAAACGTCATGACCGCGTACTGTTTCATTAATGACACATTTTCCCTCTCCTGTTCCAAAACGCGGACAGGTGATGTGTGTTACATAGGATTCCTGATCCTCATACTCTTTCCGGAACTGCCGCAGATACCAGTCAATTTTTCCGGTAATTTCTTCGCAGCCGCGCATACTGATAATACTCAGCTTTCCGACAATGGGTGATTGTTCTTCCATGATTTCCTCCTCTAAATACAACAAAATATCTCCTCTATATTTATACCATATTTCGATGTATTTTTCAAGCATCGACAGAAGAATCTGCATATTTTTGTAAATCTGCATAGTTTCCAAGCGTATATTTACAAAAAAATTAGTATGTAATTTAAAAACTAAGCAGATTCTTCCTGGCTGCCCGGCAAAGTGCATTATTCTGCGATTTGTTCCGCTTCTTCCCGCTCCATTTGAATATATTTACCCAAAATCAGCGCTTCAAGCTGCTCGCGCATTTCCTTATTGATCGGATGCGCAATATCCTTAAATTCGTTGTCCGGCGTTTTCTTGCTGGGCATTGCTGTAAATAACTTGTCCTGCCCTTCAATAATTTTAATATCATGTACGACAAACGCATCGTCAAACGTAACAGAGACAACCGCTCTCATCTTGCCTTCTGTATTAATTCGTTTAATACGAATATCAGTCACCTGCAATGTATTCACCACCTTCCGTTTTAAAATCAGGTCGTTAACTTTCATATTACCTATCCCAAGTTATTCCCTACTATCT
>RQCD01000063.1 GCA_008668455.1 Clostridia bacterium | reverse complement strand
GTCTTAAATCGCGCTACGGGTTTGAGTTTGGTAGTTCTGGGAATAGCAGTGCTCGGATTTTCATTTTTTGCATAAAATTTAAAAAATATTTTAAAATACTCTTGACAAAACAAAAAGATTGTGCTAAGATAAATACCATAAATCCGATGATAAGAAATAGTAGCATAGGATATGGAAGCAAGAGCGAGCCGTCGGTGGTGGAAGGTACGGCGCTTACAGCCTTTGTGAATGGGTCTTTGAGGGGCAGCGGCAAACGGACTTGGTCTTAGTAGCGGCTGACGCAGTCGCAGCGTGATAGGCGTAGGATATGAAGTCGAGAACGACCGTATCCATAATGAAGAAAGCAATTGCTTTGAAGCAGGGTGGCACCACGATCTTTTGATTCGTCCCGGCAGCAAATTCATACTTTGTGAATTTGCTGCCGGTTTTTGTTTTTCAAAAATCGTAAATTTACTGTGGATTTTCATGATACTTTCAGACTGCAAACAAAAAAAAATAAAATAGGAATGAAAAAGGAGAAAAAAATCATGAAAAATCAAATCAAAACTGGAATCTTTACCACAGTAACCGCATTGACATTGCTCTTTACCGCCTCCTGCGGTAGCACAAAGACTGCTGGCACAGACGAAAAAAAGGTCTTTAAAATCGGTGTGACGCAGTTTGCAGATCATCCGTCCTTAGATAACTGCCGCGAGGGCTTTATCTCCGGCTTAAAGAAAAACGGATTTACAGACGGCGAAAATATTGAAATCGAATACAAGTCGGCACAGTCCGACATGGCAATGGCAAAACAGATTGCAGAAAAATTTGCCGCTGACAAAAAGGATTTAGTCTGCGGTATTGCAACGCCATCGGCACAGAGCTTATATGCCTCCTGCCAGAGCGCAAAAATCCCGGTCATCTTTAATGCTATTTCCGATCCGGTCGGTGCAAAGCTTGCCGTATCTGAAACGGAAAACATGGACGGCGTGACCGGTGTTTCCGACCGTTTGCCGGTAAAAGAACAATTAGAGCTGATCAGAAAGATTCTTCCGGACGCAAAGAAAATCGGCATCCTCTACACCGTCAGCGAAGCAAACTCGGTCAGCACCGTAAAAACCTATCAGGAGCTTGCAGGCGAGTACGGTTTTGAAATTGTAGACCGCGGCATTTCCAAGCAGGCAGAGGTCACACAGGCAGCAGACGTTCTTTTAAATGAGGTTGATTGCCTGAGCAACTTAACTGACAACACCGTTGTTGCTGCTTTAGGCGTGGTATTGGAAAAGGCAAACGCAAAAAGTATTCCGGTATTCGGTTCGGAAGAAGAACAAGTGAAAAACGGCTGTATCGCATGCTGCGGACTGGATTACTTCAAGCTGGGCGAGCAGACCGGAGAAATCGCGGCACGCGTATTAAACGGCGAGGACATTAATACCATCCACTTTGAAACAGTAAAAGAAAGCTCTGTATTTACCAATGCCGAGGTGGCACAGAAATTAGGTATTACCCTGCCGGCAGATCTTTAAAATAAGAAAGGTTTTACGAATATGTTTGGAATTATCACAGGAATTTTAGAACAAGGACTGATTTTCGGAATTATGGCGCTGGGCGTCTATATCACCGTTAACATTCTGGACTTTCCGGATCTTTCCGTGGACGGCACCTTCCCTTTGGGAGGTGCTGTTGCTGCGTGTTTGATTCTCCGGGGAGTGAATCCGTGGCTTGCGCTTTTATGTGCGTTTGTCTGCGGCTGTCTTGCCGGGATGTTGACGGGCTTTTTCCATGTAAAGCTGAAAATTCCGGATCTGCTTTCCGGTATTCTGACAATGACTGCGCTCTATTCCATCAACTATCGGATCGCCGGCGCACCAAATGCATTCTTTATGGGCGAGCCGACCATCTTTAACTCAATTCCGTTCCCGAAACAAATTGCATCCTATTCCTCCCTGATTCTGATGATCGGGATTGTGATTGCTGTAAAGCTTGCTTTGGATTTATATTTAAAAACAAAATCCGGCTTTCTGCTCCGGAGCGTGGGCGACAATCCGGATCTTGTGGTAACATTGGCACAGAATCCGGGCAAGGTCAAGGTGATCGGACTTGCGATTTCAAACGGTCTTGTCTGTACGGCAGGCTGCATCAATGCGATGAAAAATGTACAATTTGATATTTCAGGCGGAACCGGAACACTGGTAATGGGTTTGGCTGCCGTGATGATCGGTACCTCCCTGTTTTCAAAAATCCGGTTTATGAAGGTAACCACAGCGGTGCTTTTGGGAATGATTCTCTACAAGGCATGCATTGTCGCGGCAATCAGTTCCGGACTGCAATCCTCCGATATGAATTTAGTAATTACAGTTCTTTTTATCATCACACTTTTGATCCGCCGCTTCGGATCGGGAAAGGAGTAAAAATATGCTGGAATTAAAAAACATCAAAAAAACATTTAACACCGGAACAATTGATGAAAAAACGCTTTTTAATGACTTTTCCTTTCAGATGAAGCCAGGCGAGTTTGTTTCGGTGATCGGCAGCAACGGATCGGGAAAAACGACCATGCTCAATATTATCTCCGGCGACACGCTCCCGGACGGCGGCAGCGTCTTTTTAGACGGCGAGGAAATCACGCGGCAGAAAAATTTTCGCCGTGCGAAAAAAATTGCACGCGTTTTTCAAAACCCGGCAATGGGGACTTGCCCGTCTATGACAGTGTTTGAAAATCTTTCGGTGTTTGATAACAAGCTAAAGCCATATAACCTGACAATGGGCCTCAACAAGGCGCGCAAGGTCTATTATCAGGAACAGCTTAAAATTCTCGGCATGGGGCTGGAGGATCGGCTGAATGTAAAAGCAGGTGCGCTGTCCGGCGGTCAGCGGCAGGCGCTGGCGCTTGTGATGGCAACTCTGGTAAAGCCGGACTTATTATTGCTGGATGAGCATACCGCCGCACTTGATCCGAAATCCTCCGACATTGTGATGGAGCTGACCGACCGTGTGATCCGGGAAAAGGGCATCACGGCGCTGATGATCACGCACAATTTAAAATATGCCTTAGATTACACCAGCCGCTTTATCATGCTGCACGAGGGAAATATCGTGTTAGAAAAAAGCGGACAGGGAAAAGCGCAAATGACTGCGGATGAGATTTTGGAAACCTTCCACCGCCTGCAAATCATCGGCGAATAGACCGTTTGAAAATACTGTAAAAAATCTTGCTTTTTTAGACTTGAAATCTCCGTTCGGTTATGGTAAAATATCGAAAAAGGATGTGATTTTTATGTTGAAAACCTGGAGCATATGCGGCACGGTTTCTCCGGCAGAAAAGAAAAACCGCCGGCTTGGGATTGGACTGGAAAAGCTTGACCGAAATTTATATAACCCCGACTCTGTTTTCTCCGAGATCGGGGCGCTTGGTGTGGGTTGGGTTCGGATTCAGTCCGGCTGGATGCGCACCGAAAAAGAAAAAGGCGTTTATGACTTTGCATGGCTGGATCATATTGTAGACTCACTGCTTGCACAGGGCGTCACCCCCTGGATGTGCCTTTGCTATGGAAATCCGATCTATAGTGAAGAGGCAAAAAATGTCAATGGGGCAATCGGTGTTCCGCCCATCTTTACTGCGGAGGAAAAAACCGGCTGGAGAAATTATGTTCAAAAAACAGCAGAGCATTTTTCCGGACGAATCCGCCATTGGGAAGTCTGGAACGAGCCGGACTGCGGCTGCTGGCGGCACGGTCCGAATCCAATCGAATACGGGGAGTTTGTAGCTGAAACCGGGCGCACGCTAAAGGCGGTCAATCCGGAAAATCAGGTTTTTGCCGGATCGCTCACCTTCGGTCGGCTTGATTATCTCTCTCAAATGCTCTCCACAGGATGCTGGAAATATATTGATGCAATTACTTATCATAATTACAAGGCACGGCATTTTGAGGACGATATTTTGGGACTTGTGCAGGATATGAAAGCGTTAGTGGATACTTATGATCCGCATATTGCCATCATCCAGGGCGAGCATGGTGCACCATCGCGCGGAGACGGCAGGGGCGGTCTTTCCAATTTCAGCTGGACGGAAGAAAAGCAAGCGAAATATTTATCCCGCGCCATTCTGACCGATCTGATGAGCGATGTGGAATTTGCGTCCTATTTTACGATGGTGGATATTTTTGAAAACTTAGAGGGCGAATTTGTGGAGATCAATGAGTCCAATTACGGCTTTTACGGTTTGCTCCGCGAAGGCTTTGAAAACGGAAAGCCAAGTGGAGTTTATACCAAAACGCCCTCCTACCGAGCTGTACAAACACTCGGCTCCCTGCTTTCCGGAGATGCCGAAAAAACTAATGCCCCCATCCGCTTTTCCTATCCGTAGTATGCGTCG
>RQCD01000237.1 GCA_008668455.1 Clostridia bacterium | reverse complement strand
CTCTTAAGAAATCAACAGCATAATGCACACCTGATAGCTCTGCGCCCTCCACCTTGAGCGGCCGGGGATTGGTTGCGCCGCAGCAGAGTACCAGCGCATGATAATCGTTTACAAGCTTCACTGCCGGGTAGTTCTTTCCAACCTCGGTGTTTAAACAGAACTTCACACCCTCGCGCTCCATAAGCTCCACTCTCCGCCGGACAACCGATTTATCCAGCTTCATGTTTGGAATGCCGTACATCAGAAGTCCGCCGGCGCGGTCTGCACGCTCAAACACCGTGACCTGATAGCCCTTTTGATTCAGCTGATCCGCACAGGCAAGTCCGGAAGGTCCCGATCCGATGATGGCAACCTTTTTATCGGTCTGCCGTTTTGGGATTCTTGGTTCTATCATGCCCGTCTCAAACATTTTATCTACAATATGACACTCATTACTCCGGATTGTGACCGGGGGATCGTACATACCAAGCGTACATGATCCCTCGCAGAGCGCCGGGCAGACGCGCCCGGTAAACTCCGGAAAATTATTGGTTTTTGTCAGACGGCGGTATGCCTCCTGAAACTTTCCATGGTACAAAAGATCGTTCCATTCCGGAATCAAATTATTGAGGGGGCAGCCGATCTGCGCTCCGGCAACATTTTTTCCGGTATGGCAGAACGGAACGCCGCAATCCATACACCGCGCCCCCTGGAGTCTTAGCTCCTGCTCGTCCAGATGGGTGTGCAGCTCGCCCCAATCGCGGATTCTCTCCGCAACCGGGCGATCCTTTTGTGATACTCTGTCATATTCTAAAAAGCCTGTCGGTTTTCCCATCTCTCATCACACCCTTTCCTTTTCATTCCAAACGCTTTTTCCGGTGACCGTTTCAAAAGCAATTAACAGCGCTTCTTCCCGGTCTGTTCCCTTTTGAGCTTCTTCCTTTAAAACCTCTAAAACACGCTTATAGTCCTTCGGAATAACCTTTTTAAATTTCTTCCATTCACGGTTTTTCAGGATTTTTTCTGCAACAGGACTTCCGGTCAGCCCGGCATGCTTTTTGATCATGTTTTTCAGCTCGTCCTGATCCTCTTTTGCCGATACCTGCTCCACCAAAACCATTTCTGTGTTACAGTTTTCCAAAAAGCTTTCGTCCGGATCGTAGACATAAGCAATACCGCCCGACATGCCGGCTGCAAAGTTCCTGCCTGTTTTTCCCAAAACAGCCACACGACCGCCCGTCATGTATTCGCAGCCGTGATCTCCGATTCCCTCAACCACTGCCGTGATACCGGAATTACGCACGCAGAAACGCTCTCCTGCCACACCGCGGATATATGCCTCTCCGGAAATTGCGCCGTAGAATGCGACATTCCCGGCAATGACATTTTCGGACGCATCAAATTTTGCCTCCGCTTTCGGTACAACAATAATTTTTCCGCCGGATAAACCCTTTCCGATGTAGTCGTTGCAGTCGCCGGAAAGCTTCAGAGTCACGCCCGGCGCTAAGAACGCACCAAAGCTCTGCCCTGCCGAGCCGACAAAGTGCAGACGGATCTGATCGTCCGGCAAGCCCTCCTCGCCGTGTACTCTTGTAATTTCCGAAGAAAGAATCGTTCCGGTGACACGGTCGGTATTCTGAATGGCAAGCTTGCTTTCCACCGTTTTTCCGTGGTAAATTGCCGGATGGCAGAGCGTTAGGAGCGTGTTCTGATCAAGCGTCTTTTCCAGCTCATGATCCTGCGAAACGTTATGGTAACGCTCAAAATCATTCGAGCAGATTTTCGGCTGATACAAAAGCGAGCTTAAATCCACATTTCTTGCTTTCCATTCCTTTTCGTTATGATGCAAAGGCTTTTGGGAAAGCCGCTCCACATGTCCGATCATTTCCTCCACAGTTTTCACACCGATTTTCGCCATCCACTCACGCAGATCCTGTGCGATAAACCGCATGAAGTTTTCCACATATTCCGGCTTGCCGCAGAAGCGTTTTCTTAATTTCGGATTCTGGGTCGCAATGCCGACCGGGCAGGTATCCAGGTTACAAACTCTCATCATCACACAGCCAAGCGAAATCAGCGGACCGGTTGCAAAACCGAATTCCTCTGCTCCCAAAAGCGCTGCCCATGCAACATACCGCCCGGTTAAAAGCTTTCCGTCTGTTTCGATTACAACCCGGTTTCGCAGATTGTTCATCAAAAGCGCCTGATGGGTTTCCGCCACACCTAATTCCCACGGAAGTCCGGCATGCTGCACGCTGGTTCTCGGCGCTGCGCCTGTTCCTCCGTCATAGCCGGAAATCAGAATGACATCGGCACGCCCCTTTGCCACACCAACGGCAATCGTTCCAACGCCTGCCTCGGACACTAACTTCACGCTGATTCTTGCGTCACGGTTTGCATTTTTCAGATCGTGGATCAGCTGTGCCAAATCCTCAATTGAGTAAATATCATGATGCGGCGGCGGTGAAATCAAGCCAACGCCAGTGGTGGAATGACGGGAACGTGCAATCCACGGATAAACCTTACCGCCCGGCAGATGTCCTCCCTCGCCCGGCTTTGCGCCCTGTGCCATCTTGATCTGAATTTCCTTTGCATGGTTCAGATAATGAATGTTCACGCCAAACCGACCGGAGGCAACCTGCTTGATTGCCGACGACCGGGAATCCCCGTTTTCATCCGGAATATACCGCTCCGGAATCTCGCCGCCCTCACCGCTGTTCGACTTGCCGCCCAGACGGTTCATTGCGATTGCAAGACATTCATGCGCCTCCTGGCTGATCGAGCCATAGGACATTGCACCGGTTTTAAACCGTTTCACAATACTCTCCACCGGCTCTACCGCCTCAATGGCAATCGGCTTATCGATCGTCTTAATATCCAAAAGTCCGCGGATGGTGCACTGATGCTCCTGATGCGCGTTCATTTCCTCGGCATATTCCCGGTATAACTGATAGTTGCCGGTGCGGCATGCCATCTGTAATTTATAGATACTCTGCGGATTGAACATGTGATATTCGCCATTGGCGCGCCACTTGAAGTTTCCTCCGCTCGGCAAAGCCTCCCTTGCCGTCACACTGTCAAACGCTTTTTCGTGCCGCTCTAAAGTTTCCTTTTCAATATGCTTCATCTGCAAGCCGCCGATTCTGGTTGCTGTTCCGGTAAAGTACCGGTCAACCACATTCTGCGAAATTCCCAATGCCTCAAAAATCTGTGCGCCCATATAGGATCGGATGGTGGAAATACCCATCTTGGAGGCAATTTTAATAATTCCCTTGGTTGCCGCTGTGCGGAAACGCTCCTTTGCCTCCTCCTTGGAAAACTGCACTGTGCCGTCCTCTGCCATCCGGTCAATCACTTCATAGGCAAGATACGGATTCACACCGTTGACGCCATATCCGAGAAGCGTAGCAAAATGATGAATTTCACGCGGTTCGCCCGACTCTAACAGAATGCTTACCTTCATTCTTGTTCCCTTGCGGATTAAATGATGGTGCAGACCTGCGCCGGCAAGGAGCGCCGGAATGGGGACTTTTTCTGCATTTGCGCCGCGGTCGGACAGGATGATCAGATTATATCCGTTTTCAATCGCCAGATCGGCTGCCTGGAATACCGTCTTTAATGCGCTTTCCATATCGCCCTTTTGGTTTTTGTTAAACAGAATCGGAACTGTAATTGATTTAAAGCCGTCACAATCAATATGGCGGAGCTTTTCCAATTCTGCATTTGTCAGAATCGGGGTTTCTGCCTTGATCTTCCGGCAGTTTTCCTCCGATTCCTCCAGGAGGTTTCCCTCGCCGCCATAGTAAACCAACGCAGAAGTGATATTCTTTTCACGGATAGCGTCAATCGGCGGATTGGTAACCTGTGCAAACAGTTGCTTAAAGTAATTGTAAAGCGGCTGCGGACGTTCGGATAATACCGCAAGCGGGGTATCTGTTCCCATTGCGCCGATCGGATCGTCTGCCTTTTCCACAATGGACTGGAGCGTCATATGCACATCCTCCCAGGTGTAGCCGAAAAGCTTTTCCCGAACCAAAAGCGGCAGCTCCTCTGAAAAGCTCAGTTCACGGTTGACAAACATGTTTTCCAAGCCGATCAGGTGCTTATACATCAGATCCTGATACTTTTTGCCCTCCTCGCTGTTCTTGATTTCTTCCACTAAGTCATGCCACAAAACCGGCTTTTTCTCCGGATTTTCCGAAAGCTCGTCTAAATTCTGCAGATTGCCGGACAGCCACTTTGTATAAGGCTTTTCCGACGCTACCAGCATTTTCAGTTCTTCATCCTCAATCATCTTCCCCTGCTCCATATCAATTAAGAGCATTTTTCCGGGGTGCAGACGTTCTTTTTTGACAACATGCTCCTCCGGCACTTCTAAAACGCCAACCTCGGAGGACAGGAGAAAGGTATCGTCATCCATAAGATAATACCGCGCCGGGCGCAGACCGTTCCGGTCAAGCGTTGCACCGATATACCGTCCGTCGGTAAACGCGATTGCCGCGGGACCGTCCCATGGCTCGGTCATACAGGCATGATATTCATAAAATGCACGCTTCTCCTCCGGCATTTGCATATTTTTCTCCCACGGCTCCGGGATTGCCGTCATAACCGCATGCGGCAGAGAAAATCCGGAGAGCGTTAAAAACTGGACATAGTTATCAAGCATTGCAGAATCCGAGCCGTCCTCGTTAATCACCGGGAACACCTTTTCCAGATCCTCGCCGAATGCGTCGGTGGTAAACATTCTTTCTCTTGCCTTGACCCAGTTGACATTTCCGCGGATGGTGTTGATTTCTCCGTTATGAATGATATAGCGGTTCGGATGCGCACGCTCCCAGCTTGGAAATGTATTTGTGCTGAACCGGGAATGCACCAGCGCAAGCGGCGTTTCCAAATCCACATCCTTTAAATCCAGGTAAAACTCCTGCACCTGATCCGGGGTAAGCATGCCCTTATACACAATCGTTTTGCTTGAAAGACTGGTGAAATAGAAATAGTGGTCACTGTCACCCTGACAATAGCGGATTTCGCGTTCTGCACGCTTTCCGATCACATAAAGCTTTTTCTCAAACCGCTCTGCCGGACAGGTTTCCCGATTTCTTTCAATAAACACCTGGCAGATATACGGCATTGCCTCCCGGGCGCTTTGTCCGATACAGTCCTTTAACACCGGAACATTCCGGATGCCTAAGAGTCTTTGCCCCTCCTCGGCGATAATTTTTGAAAGCTTGTTAAGACTTCTTGCCCGGATATCCCGATCCGGCGACAAAAACAGCATACCAACGCCGTAATCTCCGATTTCCGGGAGCGGAATGCTGCTGTTGCTGCAAACCTTTTTCATAAATTTATGCGGAATCTGAATTAAAATTCCTGCACCGTCTCCGGTGTCCGGCTCACTTCCGACACCGCCGCGGTGCGTCAGATTTTTCAGAATCTGAACCGCCTTTGTAACCATGTCGTGCGATGCAGAGCCTTTCATATTGGCGATCACGCCGATTCCGCATGCATCATGCTCAAACTGGGGATCGTACATACCTTGCTTTTTGGGAAGGCAATTATTTTCCATGATGTATACCTCCTTCATGAATCAAAAAAGGTGTTTCAGAATAGGCACAAAAACCCATATCTGAAACACCTTTGTTTCAAAAGAAATTATACTACAGTTTTTCATAAAAAGCAAGTCTTTTGTTGAATTTTTTTAAAAATCCAACGAAATCAAAGAAAACGTGTGGTTTCTTTTTCAGAAAACAGACATTTTGTACAAAATTAAATCGAAATTCCGTGCTGACTGAGCGGTAAAACAGAGGCGACCTCCTGATCCTGTTTGCGCAAAAGCTCCCACAGATACCGAAAGCGCGCTTCTAATGCTTTTAAGCGAAATGTATATTCCTCAATCACCAACGGTTTTTGGGCAAAATCAAGCTGCGAAAGCGCAAGGCGCAGTTCTGCACTCGCTTCCTCAAGCTCTCGCACTAACTGCTCCCTGCTCCGCCGCTTGGCTGATTCGTTTCGTTTCTGAAAAAAAGACATCTGATTCCTCCTTGATTTTTGGGGGATTGTCCCCTTAATTTTCTATATTATATGTCAAACAAGCAAATCCTATCCAAAAATACAGTAAATTTTTCCCTTCCCTCTGAATATACTACCAATAGGAAAGGAATGAGAAAATGAATCAGAATATGAATCAGAAATTAAATGAAATTTTACAGTCGCTTGATCCGGAAAAGCGGAGGGCGGCAGAGCAATGCGCGGAGCGGCTTTTGCGTACACCGGAGGGAAGAAAGCTTGCCTCCGAATTAAAAAACGGAAGCACAGACAGCCTGGCACGGTTATTTATGGGCATGAACACGAAGGATGTGAAGGAAAAGCTCCAACAGGCAGATCCGAAAGCATTATCCGGACTTTCTTTAGAGGAAATTCTGAAAAAATTGAGGTGACCGAAATGGCAAACGATATGATGAACACGCTTCGTTCGCTTTTAGGGGACAACGCGGACGAAAAAATCAAAACCGTTATGCAGGCGATCCAGTCCGGCAGCGGCAGCTCCGGTGCATCGGAGAGCGCACCATCCTCCGCGCCGGCAGTCTCTAAGACAGCCTCACCGGCTGTTGGTTCTGCACCGGAAGGGTTGGAATATCTTGCACAAATCAAAAATATTGTTGATCAGATGGGCAGTGCAAACGATTCCCGTTCGCAGCTTTTAATGTCTCTCCGCCCATATATGCGCAAGAATCGTCAGCGCGGCATTGATAATGCCGTCAAAATTCTAAATATGGCGCGCTTTTCCGGACTGTTCCGGAATCTGTGATTTGGCAGGTGATGCACGTTGTACCGAAAATTTTATAGCTATAACG
>RQCD01000171.1 GCA_008668455.1 Clostridia bacterium | reverse complement strand
GAATATATTCCGTCGTTTTTTCTGCCGTATCAAGATAGATCTCGTTGTTTGTAAGATAATAAGCTGCTGAATAAGCAATTATCAGAAGTGCATTATCATAGAGCATTTTTTCAAAATGCGGTGCAAGAAAATATTTGTCCGTGGAGTATCTCGAAAATCCATAGCCGATATGATCGAAAATGCCGCCTTTCCGCATTTGTAGGAGCGTTTTCTCTGCCATTTTCAAAGCGTCAGAATCCTGCTTATGCTTTGCATACAGCATCAAAAACAGCAGATTATGCGGTGTTGGAAATTTGGGTGCTGAACTAAATCCGCCATTGATTTCATCAAAACTTTCTGAAAATATTTGCATTGCCCGCTTAATCAATTCTTCATCATCTATATTTTTATCACCTGATTCTGCACTTTTCAGATGCGTAATGATTTGTTCGGCAGACTGTAAAAGCTTCCTGCGGTTATTATTCCACTGATTTACAATTACGTCCAACAAATCGGGAAATCCCGGCATTCCATAATGGGATTTCGGTGGAAAATATGTGCCGGCAAAAAATGGCTTTTTATCCCATGTCATGAAAATACTCATAGGCCATCCTCCACTGCCTGTGAATGCCTGACATACCGACATATATACACTGTCAATATCAGGACGCTCCTCACGGTCAATCTTAATGGAAACAAAATATTGATTCAGAATTTCTGCTGTTTTTTTATCTTCAAAGCTCTCATGAGCCATAACATGACACCAATGACAGGTACTGTAACCGATGCTGAGAAAAATCGGTTTGTCTTCTGATTTTGCTTTTTCAAAAGCTTGCTTGCACCACGGATACCAATCTACAGGATTTTCTGCGTGCTGCAATAAATAGGGACTTGTAGCATTTTTCAGGTGATTGCTCATTTTGCTGCCTCCAATCGTTTTCTGTTAGTATATCCATTGTATAGTAAGTCATACTAAATTTGGAACAAATACATACGGAGGCGGTAAAATGCAGCAAAAAGACTATTTCAAATGCAGTAATGAGAATAAAACATTGCATTTGCACGACATTTCGTCAATTCAGTATGACATTATGAATATAAAAATGAAATTTTATGCGGATTTACAAGTGAGCGAGCAAGCTTCGAGCTTGAATACAAATAAAAAAGCTTGGCTGGATTTTTCCAGACAAGCTTTTCTGATGCCTTATCAGATATTATTTCATTAAAGTACTCAAATCATTTTCAGGTGTTGTAATTGGACCAATTCCATAATGTTCCACCAGAAATGCAAGCACATCTTTGGATAGAAACGCCGGCAGCGACGGACCCAGACGAATATTTCTGATTCCAAGGTGAAGCAGTGTCAGTAAAATACAAACTGCTTTCTGCTCATACCATGACAGCACATAGGACAGGGGCAGTTCATTTACTCCACAGTTAAAAGCTTCAGCCAGAGCAGTCGCCACCTTGATCGCTCCGTATGCATCATTGCACTGCCCCATATCCATAAGTCTTGGAAGTCCTCCGATTTCCCCTAAATCAAGGTCATTAACACGATACTTTCCACAGGCAAGGGTCAGTACAATTGTGTCATTTGGCGTTTGCTTTACAAATTCGGTGTAATAATTTCTGCCGGATTTCGCACCGTCACAGCCACCTACTAAAAAGAAATGACGAATTGCTCCCGATTTCACGGCGGCAACAACTTTATCGGCATTTGACAAGATTGCATGGTGTCCGAAGCCTGTTGTCACTTGTTTTCCGCCGTTGACACCAGTAAATTCCATATCTTCGGCATATCCGCCAAGCTCCAGCGCCTTTTGGATGAGCGGACGGAAATCCTTGTCCTCGCCGATATGAACTGTACCGGGAAACGCAACTGTTTCTGTTGTAAAAACTCTGTCAGCATAGCTTGGCTTCGGCGGCATTATACAATTGGTTGTAAACAAAACAGGTGCAGGAATGCTGTCAAATTCTTTCTGCTGATTCTGCCATGCCGTACCGAAATTTCCCTTGAGATGCGGATATTTTTTCAGTTTCGGATAAGCATGGGCAGGCAGCATTTCTCCGTGGGTGTAAATGTTTATTCCCATGTCCTTGGTCTGCTCCAAAAGAAGCTGCAAATCTCTCAGATCATGTCCCGAAACCACAATAAACGGACCTTTTTCCACTTTCAGCGGAACTGTTACCGGCTCAGGATTTCCGTAGGTTTCAGTGTTTGCTCTATCAAGCAGATCCATGCATTTCAGGTTTATCTCCCCTACTTTCATCACAATAGGGATCAATTCTTCCATAGTCAGGTCAAGACCGATTTTAAAAAGTCCCTCAATGAAGAAATGATTAACCTCGTCATCTGTATAGCCCAGTACCATTGCATGATATGCATATGCCGCCATACCTCTCAGACCAAAGAGAATCAGCGATTTCAGGGAACGGATATTTTCGTCCGCATTCCAAAGCTCACTCATTTCATAGTCATCGTTTTTACCGCATGGTGAAGCACAGCCTCTGCAATTCGGAATAAGCCTTGCCTTTTCCTGATGCACATGCTCTATTTGATTTCTAATTGATATATCATCAAAATTTACGTTGGTAAGAGTTGTGAACAGCCCTTCAATGATCAGCTTATAGGTATTACTGTTAATCAGATGTTCGTTACCCTCAGTCGAACGTGCCAGACCGATAAGTGCCCCTGTCAGTTCGTCCTGTAATTTTGCTGTATCTGCTTTCTTTCCGCAAACGCCAACATTTCCTGTGCAACCGCCGCATCCGGTCTGTTCACACTGAAAACAAAACATTTTATTTTCCATAATTATACTCCTTTAATTCATGATTTTGCCGTCCGTTGAAATTGTTATGACCTGCCACGGAATAAACTTTCCGCTTGTTTGCAATGCCAGCTTTGCTGCATTTTCGATACCGCCGCAGCACAGTACTTCCATGCGAACAATTGTCAGGCTTTTGATGTTATTGTTTGAAATTATCTGCGTCAGCTTTTCGGTATAATCCCCCTCATCCAGTTTGGGACATCCTATCAGCGTAATGCGGTTTTTAATGAAATCCTCATGGAATTTTCCATAGGCGTATGCTGTACAGTCTGCTGCAATCAGCAGGTTTGCACCGTCAAAATAAGGCGCATTCACAGGCACAAGTTTTATTTGTACCGGCCATTGGGAAAGACGACTGACAGATTGCGAATTTTCAAAAATAGGATCAGCTTCCTCTCTTTTAATAAATTTTGACTGTGTTCCGGGACAGCCACAAGGAAGTACTTCTGGTGATTTTTTTGCTTTTGACGCAAGCACTGCCGCTTCATTATAAGCAGGCGCCTCACGTTCTTCAAAGG
>RQCD01000168.1 GCA_008668455.1 Clostridia bacterium | reverse complement strand
CCATTGAGATTAAGACTCGTGTGTGATTCAACTCATTGGTAAAGCCGTTTTACGTGAATTCACCCTTGATCGCCTCGGCCGGCGTTTCCTTCCTTTTCTGGTCATAGCCGCCGCCTTGGATCATGAATCCCGGAATGACGCGGTGAAAAATCAGACCGTCGTAAAAACCTTCCTTGGCTAACTTTACAAAATTATCTACCGTTGCCGGCGCAAGCTTCGGATAAAGCTCTCCCTTCATCACGCCGCCATCCTCCATTTCAATGGTGAAACGGATCGGATCTGCGTATAAATCCTCTGCCGGTGCGCTTGTTGCGTCACCCTTTGCTTCTGCACTTGCGCTCGGAGCTGCGCTCGGTTCTTCTTTTTTTTGATCCTGGCTGCCGCATCCAGCGCAAACAGCCGCAAAAATCATCACTGACATTAAAACTGTAAGAATTTTTTTCATAGTTGTCCTTCCTTTCTATTCTTCCTTCGGAGCTTCTTCTGTATCCTCTGCTTCTTCCTCATGATCGGTTTTCGTCATACTGACTACCTTTACATCTTCTGCCAGCCGCATAATGCGCACACCCTGCGTCTGACGGCCGTAGGTGCTGATTTCTGCAGAATCCATCCGGATCACAACACCGTCCGAGGTGATAAGCATTAAATCATCCGTATCAGTAACGGCACAAATTCCGGCAAGCTGTCCGGTTTTTTCAGTGATCCGGTAGGTATAAATACCCTGACCGCCGCGAGTCTGAACCTTATATTCTGAAAATTCTGTCTTTTTACCATAACCGTTTTCCGTGATAGCTAAGAGCTTTGCGCTTTCCTCCACGATACATGCACCAATGACATAATCGCCCTCTTTCAGGCGGATTCCGCGCACTCCCCGTGCAGTTCTGCCCATTGGGCGGACATCCTGCTCGTGAAAGCAAATTGCCATACCGCCATGCGATGCAATCATAATTTTTGCATCCCCGTCGGTTAAAAGCACCTGTATAAGCTCATCCTCTGCCAACAGCTCAATTGCGCGTAAACCGCCGGTGCGGATTCTGGAATAATCCATCAGGTCGGTTTTCTTAATTGTGCCGTTCTTTGTGACAAAGGTTAAATACTGATCCTCCACAAATTCTGCAACCGGAATCATAGCGGTGACCTTTTCTCCGTTTTCAAGCGGCAGCAGGTTTACAATAGCAGTTCCCTTTGCCTGTCTTCCTGCCTCCGGAATCTGATAGCCCTTTAGCTGATATACCACACCGCGCGTTGTAAAGAACAGGAGCTTGTCGTGTGTGGATGTGGTCAGAAGCTGCTCCACAAAGTCCTCCTCACGGGTTGCCATGCCGGCAATGCCGCGTCCGCCGCGCCGCTGGGATTTATAGGTATCCACCGGCACACGCTTGATATATCCGTTATGCGTCATGGTGACAACAATTTCTTCCTCATCAATCAGATCATCAATATCTAATTCGGTGCTGACCATGCTGATTTCTGTCCGGCGGTCGTCTCCGTATTTATCCCGGATTCGTTCCAGATCCTCCCGGACAATCTTCAAAACAAGCTTTTCATCCGCTAAGATTTCGCGCAGAGACTTGATTTTCTCCATCGTCTCCTGATAATCTGCCTCAATCTTATCTCGCTCCATGCCGGAGAGACGTCCCAACTGCATCTGTACAATGGCTGTCGCCTGCACCTCGGAGAGTGTAAACCGCGCCATTAACGCTTCTTTTGCCTCCGGAATCGTTTTGGAAGAACGGATCAGCTCAATTACTTCATCAATATTTTCAATCGCAATCCGGTAACCCTCTAACAGGTGTGCATGATCTTCGCTTTCCTTTAAATCAAACTTCGTCCTGAGAACAATAACATCCTCCTGATGAGCAATATAATAATCGATCATTTCACGCAGATTCAGAATCTTTGGCTGCTTGTCTACCAACGCCAGCATAATAATTCCAAAGGTTTCCTGCATTTGCGTAAACTTATACAGATTATTTAAAACAACATGTGCGTTTGCATCCCTCTTTAAATTAATAATCAGGCGCATATTCGTGTCGGATTCATCCCGCGTGGAGGTGATTCCGTCGATTTTTCCATCACGCACCAGCTCATTAATATATTTTGCAAGTCTCGCCTTATTTACCTGATATGGAAGCTCGGTAACAACAATTCTGTTTTCCTCTTCCTCAATCTCTGCCTTGGCACGGACATAGATTCTGCCGCGTCCGTTGGTGTATGCCTGGCGGATTCCGCTTCTGCCCATGATAATACCGCCGGTTGGAAACTCCGGACCTTTGATATAGTTCATAAGTTCTTCAATGGTGATTTCCGGATCTTCAATTGTCGCTATAATACCGTCTATGGTTTCGCGCAGGTTATGCGGCGGAATGTTGGTTGCCATACCAACTGCAATACCGGTTGAGCCGTTTACCAAAAGGTTTGGAAAACGGGACGGCAAAACATCCGGCTCCTGGTGCTTATCATCATAGTTCGGAACAAAGTCAACCGTGTTCTTTTTGATATCCGAAAGCATTTCAGCCGACATCTTCGCCATTTTTGCCTCGGTATAACGGTAAGCGGCAGGGGGATCTCCATCCACCGAGCCAAAGTTACCCTTACCAAGTACCAGCGGATAGCGCAGAGAAAAGTCCTGCGCCATACGAACCATCGCGTCGTACACCGAGCTGTCGCCGTGCGGATGGAATCGTCCGAGCACAGAACCAACCGTTGTTGCCGACTTTCTGAAATCATTTTCATAAAATAAATTTTCCAGGAACATATCGTACAAAATACGCCGCTGAACCGGCTTTAGGCCGTCACGCACATCCGGCAGAGCGCGGCTTACGATAACGCTCATGGCATAATTAATATAGGCGGTTTTCATTTCGGAATCCAGTTCTACACCAATAATTTTCTGGTGATCCAGAATCGACATGTCAAACGCCTTTTCCCTTGTTTTTTTCGCCATCTGAGGGGTCCCTCCTAATTCCCAATCTCTGTCCTGTCTCTATACGGGCAAAGTTTTTCCTATCCTACTAATTATACCATAAATTGACCGGAATTGCAAGCATTAATTTTCTGTGAGAAAGGATAATTTCTGCATAAAATCGATACATTTCTTCATTGACTTTTCCAAAATGCTATGATATACTAAGAAAAAAAACAAGCGGAGGAACACAATGAGCAATTTTACTTACGAAAACAAGGGTGCATTATCCGAGGCATACGAAACCTACGAATGGGACAATACCTGGATTGATCATGCAAATGACACAAAGAGCAAGCGTGTTTTCTGGATTGGAGATTCTATTTCCTGCGGAACGAGAAATGTTGCAACATCAAAATCGGATGAGAAAATCTTCTTTGACGGATTCGGCAGCTCCAAAAGCATCGACAATCCATATCTGATTCCGGCTGTAGATCTTTTCTATCAGCAGCTGCCGTCCACACCAGCGGCAATTCTTTTAAACAACGGTCTGCACGGCTGGCATTTAAAGGATGAAACAGAATATAAAGCAGCTTACGGAAATATGATTGCACACTTGCAGAAAACCTATCCGGATTCAAGGATCTTTCTGATTCTGACAACTGCATTAAAAAAAGAGGATGAAAACGAGCGCGTGATCGCCCGGAACAAGGTTGCCTTGGAATTAGCAGAAACCTACGGTGTACCGGTGATTGATTTTTATTCCATTGTAGACGCACACCGCGAGCTGCTTTCCCCGGACGGCATTCATCCCCTGCCGGAGCTTTATGACATGTTAGCAGCAGAAATCTTAAAAAACGTGGAAAATCTTTAAAAACAACTATCCCCGGCGCAGCTTTTCGTTGCACCGGGGTTAGTTTCTACACAGTTGCAGGAAATCCGGTTGCCAGTTCCTTTAAAAAGGAATCGTCTCCGAGTTTCTGAATTATCCAATTTCCGTCCTCATAAGTGACAATGCTGACCGACGCATTCCGCACCCAGGGAAAATTTTTCATTTCCTCAAGCTTTGCGCCGCGCCACGCACATTCTAAAACACGCAGAACCGTGGCATGCGTCGCAATCAGGAGCGTTTTTCCGTCATTTTTCTCTGCAATTTTTTTAACACACGGAAGAACACGTCTTTGCAGGTCTTTTACTGTCTCTCCGTTTGTACATTTTGCATTTCCAATATCCGAAAGCCATACCTGATACTCCTTTGGATACTCTGTCTCAAGCTCGGTAAAGGTCTTTTTCTCCCAGTCTCCGGCATAGATTTCCCGAAGTTTCGGTTCTTTGATAATCGGCAGTTGTAAACGTTTTGCCGCTGCCTCAGCTGTATGATATGCCCGAATCAGATCACTTGCATAAATTTTATCGACAAGAAAATTCTCTGCTATGTACGCTCCTGTGCGCTCTGCCTGCTGATAACCCAATTCTGACAGGTCCAGATCGGTATGTCCTAAAAATTCATTCCGCAAATTACCCATGCTTTGTCCGTGCCGGACAAAAATCATTGTTGTCATGCTTTTCCCACCATTTCATCATTTTCTACAGTATACCACACTTTTAAAAAAAAGTCAACCCGACACGTCTGTGCCGGGTTGACATATTTAATCAATCGATTCAATGATCGCGTAATTTCCATCCTTTCTCTTATACACCACATTCATCTCATCGGTGTCCTTATTCTGGAATACAAAGAAGCTGTGCCCCAAAAGGTTCATTTGCAGGACTGCCTCCTCTGCGTCCATTGGCTTTACATGAAAGCGTTTCCGTTTGATAATCCGGAATTCTGAAGTATCCTCGCCATCCTGATATTCCTCCCCGGAAATCAACTGACGGCTTGCCACAGCATCACGCTTAATCTTCTTTTCCAGCCTCGTTTTGTTCCGGCGCACCTGACGCTCAATAATATCGATAATCTTGTCGGTTGCTGTGAAAATATCACTGTCTGTTACCTCTGCGCGGTAGATCATACCGCCAACATAGAGCGTTGCTTCAATGTATTCCTGATCCTTGATGGTTCCCAAAACAACACGCATCTCCGGCTCCTCCTGGAAATATTTATCCAGCTTTCCGAGCTTTTTCTTGATATGCTCTGTCATCTTGTCTGTGACTGTGATTCTTCTGCCGATCAAGTTAAACTTCATAAAACATCACCCTTTGTATTATAATGTATTGGAGAAACCTTCTCCTACTTAATAT
>RQCD01000160.1 GCA_008668455.1 Clostridia bacterium | reverse complement strand
CTTGTTGAGCCAGAAATATACCAGTGTGAACACAATCAAAATCAGGAAAATGATCACGCCCAGCGCCATTGCCTGACCGGTTCCCCGTCCGCCGCTCCGGAAACCGTAGTTATAAAGCTGAAGCGAAAGCGTCATAGACGCGCCGTTCGGACCGCCGCCTGTCATAGCAAGCGGTACATCCATCGTTTGGAATATACCGATAATCTGCTGCACCATGTTCAGGATAATCAATCCGGCTAAAGCAGGCCTTGTCACATTCCAGAACCGTTTCCAGGCGCTTGCTCCGTCGATTAAGGCAACCTCATAAAGTTCTGCCGAAACTCCCTGAAGGGCTGCATAGTATAAAAGCATTGTTCCCGGAAAGCCTTTCCAGGTCATATAAATGATAATACCAATAATCGTAAAGCGGCTGTCATTTAACCAGGCATAGGGCGCAATATTAAATTTTGCTAAAAACATATTCAAAAGTCCTGTCTGATCCGGATAGTAGATAAAATACCAAATCAGCATTGCCGAAATGCCCGGAATCAAAGCCGGAAGATAAATGAGCGCCCGAAACCCGCTTTTAAAATGCACAATTTCCTGCAACATTACCGCAATCACAATCGGTGGAATAAATCCAATCACAAACGACCAGAATACATACCAAAGCGTGTTTATGAGCATTGGTACAAACTGTGTGTGCGAGATCACCTGTATGTAATTCTTCAGTCCGCAGAAATCGCCCACAGTGTAGCCCTGCATATTGAAAAATGAGTATGCTCCTCCAAGTACAGTAGGCCGCCAGATCAGCGTGTAAATGATAAAGACTGCCGGCAGCATCAAAAGCCACGCTTTGATATCCTCTGTCGTCTTTTTTCGTCTGCTCAGCTTTCGCGAAGCTTTCATATTCGTAATCATTCCTTTTCTCCTAAGTTTTGATCGGATCAGATATTATCTAAATAATTGGACTGGAAGTCGCTATTTGCTTTTTCTAAGATTGCCTTGCAGTCTGCATTTTCGTTTGTTAAAACCTCCTGAATGCAGGAATCCAAAATTCCGTAAAGTTCCTGTGCGCAAACCGGCTCCTCTGCCTGAATGTCTGCCGGGCAGTTTGCAATAAAATCATTATAGAGCTTTACATGATTCAAATTGCAGTTTGCTTTTTCCTTAATCATGTCCTCGCTGACCTGGCGCGTTTCTGCCTGATCGCTCCAGATACTGAACTCATTCACACCGACTATCGTACCTCTTTCTAATTCGCTTGCAATGGAATCCTCAATGCTCTTTTTGTATGCGTCTGTTGCCTTAAAGTTGGTGGAAAGCTCCTGCCAGCGCAGGCATGCGTCCTTTTGTGCTTCGGTTGCATTCTTATCAATCTGTACGATATGTCCGCCAAGCAGTGTGACATGGCGCGCAGGTCCTGCCGGGAACGCCAAATATCCGATGTTGTCCGGATTCATATCATATGCCGCAAAGTTTCCTGCATTGCCGCCTAAGGAAAGAATCATACCAACCTTATCTCCTGCAAACAGCTTGGATTGCTCCGGATCGTCAATTAAGGTGTTTGCCGGAAGAACGTCATACTTCCATTTTAAATCCTTGACATAGGAGAGCGCTGCCTCTGCTTCAGGAGTATTAAAGGTTGCCTTCCACTTTCCGTCTGCATCCTGCTCCATAAATTTCACGCCGTAAGACCACATAATCGGTGTGATCAGCCAGCCGCCGTAGTTGCTCATGGAACAAAGTGCGAGTCCTGCTTCTCCGGTTGCATCCTTAATCTTCTTTGCAAATTCAGCAACCTCATCCCAGGTTTTTGGCTGCATCGGCGTACCGTCTGCCTCCATTAAGCCTGCCTTTTCAAACATCGAGATATTGCATGCCATACCTAAAAGGTATGCGTCGGTCGGAAGTCCGTAAATTTTACCGTCCTCTGTAACAACATCCATCACCTTTTCGTTCAGCATGCCGTCATAGCCGCGTTTTTTCAGTACGTCTGTAATATCGGCTGAATATCCGCCCTTAATGCACTGCTCCACCTCGGTAAAGTTTGTGCTGTAGATGGTCGGGAGCTGTCCGCCGGCTGCTTTTGCATAGAAGGACTGCAAGTCGAAAATCCAGCTATCCGGTTTAATTTTTACGTCCGGGTTTGCTTCTTCAAAGCTCGCAATCTTTCGGTCAAAGCTATCCTTGCTTGTTCCTTCCTTCACAGGATATCCGCCGACTGTAATCAGGGTTCTGCCTTCCGCGTCAGTATCCTGCGCCTTCTTGGAGCATCCTGCCGACATTCCTGCCGCAAGCGCAAGCACAAGCGCCATTGAGATTCCTCTTTTCATTTTGTTGTTCATCACAACGTTCACTCTCCTTTTATACGTTTTATATATTTTCCCTGTCCAGCAGGGGGGTTAACATTTTTTATATTTGACAGTTTGTTTTTTGTATGCTATAATAATCACCGAGGTGATTTAGTTATGTACAATCCGACTTTAACATTTTTCCTGTCTCATCAGCTGCGTTCGGCAAACATACCGGTGAATAACCATACCCACAACTGCTATGAACTGGTATATTTTTACAAGGGCAAAGGTACGCTTTTTATCCGCGACAACAGCTACCAGATTCAGCCAGGACTTATTTATATTGTCTATCCGAACGCACCGCACCGTGAGATTCATACTGCCGACGGAAACGTCTCTTTCTTAGGCTTTGATTGCCCCAATTTTCCGCAATCCCAATTAAAAGAGAGTACTTACAATATCCTGAAGCATCAGGCGATCGGAAATCTGATGGAATCCATTGTCCGGGAAGCAACCGAGCAAAAAGAACATTTCTCGGAATTGATTTCCCATATGCTTGCAGAGATCATCCTGCTTTTAGGGCGGTATACCTCAACCACAGATCAGTCCACGAAATCTTTAGACTATATTTCCGCATATATTATAGAATACTATAATCAGACAATTGATTTTAACCAGTTAGCCAGGCTTTCCGGCTATAGTCTGGATTATTTCCGGCATCTTTTCACACAGAAAATCGGAATGTCTCCAAAGCAGTTTCAGATTAACATGAGACTGGAAAAAGCTGTAGAGCTTCTTGCCAGCAGTCAGAAAAGCTGCACAGAAATCGCATCCTTCTGCGGATTTTCCACCAGTGCGCAGTTTTCCAAAATGTTCTTTGAAAAATACGGGATCGCTCCAAACCAGTTCCGGCGGCGCAATCAGTAGCTATTTTGTAAGCTTTTTGATCAAGTCCTCTAAAAGCGCGTCCCGTTTGATATAGTTGACATACCGGATAATTTTGGAGTTGCCATCCTGCGCATAGCGCATATCATACTCCGGAATCCGGCACGGCATTAATACGGATTCCATAAACCGGTTTTTTTCACTTAGCAGCCATGCCACCGCAGTGACATCCCAGATAATTCTTGTCCATGGTTTCCCGGCATCCTTTTGCTGATCTCTCATCACATTCGCCACCAGAAAATCACACAAGTCATTTTTCCCCTTCAGCCAGTAATTAAATTCTGCCTCAGAAACGCTAAATGCGCTCACAACGCCGCTGCAGGGCAGCTGCACCAGGGGTGTAATACTGTTAAAAATCACCCTTGCTGCTGCAATATCCTGCATCATGTTAAATTCCCGGCAGCCGTTTACATTATGTATATCATGACCTCCCAGCCAGACAACCACGATTTTATCCGCAATATCAGGTGCGGCTATAATTGCAGATGCAACATTAGTGATTGCAGCGATGCATACTACATAAAGCGGATTTTTCGGAGTATAGCCTCTTGCGCGCATGATCAAATCATGCATTGCATCCGACTCCACCGGGCAGCTCTCATCCTGCATATAGTTCATAGAGCCATGGAAGGTTACCTGCTTTAGATCCTCTCTTTTGGACAATTCCAAAATCCGCATAATCTCCTCATAGCTTCTGCACATACCGTCTCCCGGAGAGGATGATTTCTCATTGTAGAATGGTGCAGCATAGATTGCTTTTAAATTGATTCTGTCCTCGGAATTTATCATGTACGCAAGTGCAAACTGATCATCAATCTCATTATATGTATCAGTATCCAACACTGCATCAATTCTGTGCTCCGGAACACCTAAATTTTCAATCAGCTTTAAATCCTTCATGTTCTACCTCTTTCGTTTGTGATATTAGCTAAAATAACTATACTTGTATTATATATTTTTTAGCAAACATTTTATATAACTTTTCGGTTGTATTTTTATATAAATTGGTTGATTTTGCTTCCAGATATATACAAAAAGAGTCATACCAGCAACACAGTAAAGTGCTGTTATGACCCTTTCTTTCATGTTTTATAAATTCTGTAAAGTGTATTTGTTTTTTTATATATTCCGTATTTTTTAAGCGTTATCTTTTAAGAAAATGCTCCACTTCGTCAAGAACCGGAACGGACGGCGCTGCTCCTTTTCTGCTTGCAGCAATACCGGCAGCCGCACTGGCATAATTCATTGCCGCCTCTGCTCCGCATTCAAACAGCTTTGCAATATAATAGCCGGTAAAGGTATCTCCGGCAGCCGTGGTGTCAACTGCTTTACCGGATAAGCCATTTGCTCAAATTTTTCACCCTTGTATTGATAGATTGATCCATTTTTTCCCAACATCAAAACAACATGCAAGTCCGGATATTCCTTTTTGACCGTTTCTAAAAATTTCTCTCCAAGAAAATCCTCAGCCTCTGTTTGATTCAAAATTTTCGCAGGATAAAACGCTGCTTGACAAAATGCTATTATAACCTTACGGAAAATAAAGATGATATGGCGTCCATAAATACAACCGCATAGATTTTCTTCAAGCGGTCTTGACTGTCATTCTCGCACTACAGGCAGTATTTTATCTGTTATCCGGCTTATTGTTGTATCGGAATTCCGAACCGTAAATATCCTTGATGTGAACTTCTATCTCGCTTGTGGTCATGCCGTTTGCATACATAGCTATGGTGTGTCGTCATTGTCCCCGGTCAGTGGTGT
>RQCD01000218.1 GCA_008668455.1 Clostridia bacterium | reverse complement strand
CTCTATCCAACTGAGCTACAGGCGCATATAAAATACTTATATATTATACAACACTTTTTGGGAGAATTCAAGTGTTTTTTGAAAAAAACCGGCAGGATCAGAAATCCTGCCGATATGGTGCCGATGGTCGGGGTCGAACCGACACGGTATTGCTACCACGAGATTTTGAGTCTCGCACGTCTGCCAATTCCATCACATCGGCATTAAAAACTACCTTGTTATCATAACACATTCAAGCGGAATTGTCAAGTGTTTTTGAAAAAAATGTCTGCGTGATCTGCAAATTTTTTTATAGAAAATGATAAAAGTTCAAAAAAACTATTGAATTTTTATTCACAAAGCTGTATAATTAGAACATAAAACCATAGAAAGCGGGCGAGTGGCTTGGAATTACAAAAAATTATGCAGTTAGATGAAAATTATTATATGAATACATTCGGAAAACGTCTCCCGGTTTGTTTTGTTTCCGGGAAAGGAATAGAGCTTACCTCAAGCGACGGGACTGTGTATCAGGACTTTTTAGGCGGTATTGCCGTATCGGCATTAGGGCATTCGCATCCGAAGCTTTGCGCCGCACTGCACCAGCAGGTGGATCGGCTATTACATACATCAAATTACTATTATATTGAGCCGCAGGCACGCTTGGCAGAGCTTGTCTGCAAGCACTCCTGTGCAGATAAGGTTTTCTTTGCAAATTCCGGTGCAGAGGCAAACGAAGGTGCAATCAAGCTTGCAAAAATATATTTTTATAAAAAAGGGCAGGATCGCTATGAAATCATCAGTCTGAAAAAATCCTTCCACGGCAGAACCTTAGCGACCGTTGCCGCAACCGGGCAGGAAAAATTTCAAAAGCCATACCGTCCGCTGACGCCTGGTTTCATACAGGTTGAACCCAATTCGATCGAAGCAGTAAAAGCTGCTATTACCCCAAAAACAGCGGCAATTATGGTAGAACCGATTCAGGGCGAGAGCGGTGTCCATCCAATGAGCAGGCAATATTTAGAGGAACTGCGAGATCTCTGCGACAGCGAGGGAATTCTCCTGATTTTTGATGAGGTTCAGACCGGTATGGGACGGACAGGGTATTATTTTGCACATCAGTATTACGGTGTTGAGCCGGATATTTTCACCTCTGCAAAGGCTCTGGGCGGCGGTGTTCCGATCGGCGCAGTCTGCGCAAAGGATTTTGCGGCAAAAAGCTTTGCCCCGGGTGACCACGGTTCTACCTTTGGGGGAAATCCGCTGGCAACCGCTGCCGGTGTTGCAGTATTTGAAGCCATTGAAGAAGATCATTTATTAGAGAATGCACAAAAAATGTCGGCATACTTTATGAACCAGCTTTCCGGGATTCAGAAAAAGCATCCGGAAATTGTTGATCTTAGAAATGCCGGTTTACTGATCGGCATTGAGCTGACGCCGGAGACTGCAAAGCCAACCTATTTAAAATTATTTGAAAAACATTATCTCGCCAGTCTCTGCGGCAACACCCTGCGGTTAGCGCCGCCGCTGATTGTATCAGAAAAAGACATTGACGGATTTATCAAAGCATTAGACGAAGCGTTATAGGAGGAAGATTATGAAAGATTTTATCAGTCTGCACGATTGTTCGCAAGAAGAAGTTTCCGCACTTCTGGAATTAGCTTTAAAACTGAAAAAGGAGCAGAAAGCCGGCATTGCCCATCCCATTTTAAAGGGAAAAACGCTCGGTATGATTTTCACAAAATCCTCCACCAGAACCCGGGTTTCCTTTGAGGTCGGCATGGTGCAGCTCGGCGGCTATCCGATGTTCTTGTCCTCGCACGACATCCAGTTAGGACGCGGAGAAAGTATTTATGATACCGCCAAGGTGTTGGAGCGTTTCTTAGATGGCATTATGATCCGCACCTTTGCACATCAGGATGTTTTAGACTTAGCAGAATATGCAGATATTCCGGTCATTAATGCACTGACCGATCTTCTGCACCCCTGCCAGGTATTAGCCGACTTGCAGACCGTATACGAACACAAAGGAAAGCTTGAGGGCTTAAAGCTTGCCTACATCGGAGACGGAAATAACATGGCACATTCTCTGATGTACGGCTGTGCAAAGATGAAGCTGGACTGTGCAATTGCAACGCCAAGCGGCTACCAGTGCGCCCCGGCAGTTGTCGCAGCAGCAAAAGAAGACTTCCGAAAGAGCGGCGCAAAGCTGCTTTTGACCGAAGATCCCAAAGAGGCAATCAAGAATGCAGATGTGGTATATACCGACACCTGGGTCAGCATGGGGATGGAATCCGAAAAGGAAGAACGAATCAAAGTATTTATGCCATATCAGGTGAACAGTGAATTAATGTCTCATGCGAAAGACGACGCTATCTTCCTGCACTGCCTGCCGGCATACCGTGGCTATGAGGTGACCACAGAGGTTATCGACGGAAAACAATCGGTCATTTTTGACGAGGCGGAAAACCGTCTGCATGCACAAAAGGCTGTCATGGCAGCCTTAATGGGAAAGGAATAATCATATGTACGAATTTCAAACGTTATTTCAGGTTCGGCTGGCAACTGAGAGCGACATTCCGGACATTATGAATATTACACAGGAGGCATTTCAGAAATACCGGGAGCTCGCCGGTATCGATTCCACACCTGCTCTGCACGAAAGCTATGAGGACATTCTGCATGATATTCAGACAAAAATGGTGCTGATTGCATTT
>RQCD01000208.1 GCA_008668455.1 Clostridia bacterium | reverse complement strand
TCCTCCAGCGCGTATGGGGATATGCAGGTTTATGCGCCGTGCTATACAGTTGCCTGTGGTCCTGTAAATTCTGTTGCACTGTTGCCGGAATTTGTAATGGGAATGTTCACAAGAGATGACGGGGACAATATTTATGCTATGGCATACGGCCCTTGCAGCCTTTCTTTTGGGGACATAAAAATTGAGGAAAAAACGGAATATCCGTTCCGTGATACGGTTGCATTTGTAATGGGTGCGGATTATCGCTTTGCTTTGAACTTAAAAATCCCGTCCTGGTGTAAGCAATATGAAATCAGGGTAAATGGAGAGAAGGCAGAGGGAACACCGGATGCTAATGGTTTTGTAAGCGTTCTGCGTGATTGGAAAACAGGAGATACCGTCACACTTTGGATGAAAATGGACATTGAGGTTTTACGTGTGGACGACAGTGACGCGTGCAAAAAATACCCGATTGCAATCCGGCGCGGTGTACTTCTGTATTCACTTCCGATTCCGGAAAAATGGGAAGCTTTTGAGGGAAACACCGAAACACCGCTTCCGGAGGGATGGTATTGGTATAATGTCAATCCGGTATTTGAAGAAGCAGATGTCTATGATCCGCATGAACAGCTTGGACTTCGCAGATATCAGACAAGCTGGAATGTTGCCTTGCCGGAAACGCTAACTGCAGAGGAGATCCGGGTGGAGGAGTTTGATGCAGCCGGATATGTCTGGGAAACTCCAAAAATCAAACTGCATCTGACCGGCTATCGTGCACCTTATCTGTGCGCACCGTATCCGGCGCGAACCTTTGAACCGTTTGAGGATCGTCAGCCGGTAACTGATGAAATGGAGCTGACATTAGTGCCGTATGGCTGTACGAATCTTCGGATCACCTATTTCCCGATTGCGGATTTGAAATAACTTACTTTTCCGAAATCATTGCCTGAATCGACTGACAGTATTCCTTTGGTGAAATGCCGCAGATTTGCTTAAACTGTTTGGAAAAATAGTGGATATTGTCATAGCCAAGAAGATCTGAAATCTGCGTGATGTTGTAATTTCCTTCACGCAGATAGGTCTTTGCGGCTTCTATTTTCATTTGTATAAAATACTGAATCGCACCCATGCCGGCATTTTTTTTGAAGATCTGCTTAATGGTGGAACGGCTGAGATTGGTGTAGGTACAAATGTCGTCAATGATCAGCTTTTTGGAAATATTCTGGCTCATATAATAGGTAATTTCATAAAAACGCTTATCGTCCGATTGTTGCTTAGTGTGGATCGGAACAGGGATTTCCTGTTTTCGGATCAGCAAAAGCAGAAGCTCGGTCAGATAAAGCTTTAAAAGCTGCTCTGTTCCGAACGGAACATTCTTTTTTTTTTCAAACTGATTACGGTAAGGATCGCCCAACGGAGAGGAAAACAACAGAAAGCTTTCCTGGATGATATTTGAAAGGATTGTTTTCTGTGCCGGATCAATCGTCAGCGGTTGCCCGGAAAGTCTTTTGAGGGCAGGGGAATAGCTCCGGAAGGTTACCACTACAATATTGGACGCGTTCTGACCGTTTGCATGCAGAGAGTGCCATTCGTTCGGCTGATGGAACAGAATATTGCCCTGTTTTAAACTGTAGGAGGTGTTTCCTGCCTCTGCTACTACCGTACCGCAGTCAACATAGACAAATTCCCAAAAATTATGTGATTCTCCGGCAAAGGAATAATCCTTTGTGAATTCAAAGTAATGTACGGTGATAATATCGGGAATCAGAATATCATCCCGTAGCTCCAGTGCGGTGTATTCCATTTTCTCCTCCTATTTATGTAGCTTTTGCTTCTTGCTTTGCTCCAGAATAGAATGATAGTTCCTCACCTTGCGGCTGTATTGCTCATAGGTGGGTGAGGAAATATTCTGATCTTCCGAAAAGGGAGAAACATCCCACTTTCCGTCGGTACAGCCGCACAGATATTCAACAGTAACACCAAAATATTTTGAAAGACACTTGCACTGGAATACATTCGACTCTCTTGCTCCGGTCTCCCAGCTGGCAATATCACTTCGAGGAACATCCAGCTCATATGCCAACTGCTGCTGTGTGATTCCTGCTTCTTTGCGCAGTGCGGCAATTCTTGCAGATATACAAAATCTTAAGTATGCATCTGATTTCATAAAAAAACCTCCGTCGTTTTTCCAATTCTATACACTTTTATTATAGCACGATTTTTCGGCGTTGTACAGAGAAAAGATAGAAATTTTTAAAATAGAATGAGAAAATCAAAGCACACCGATCTGAAAGGATTGACGGTGAAACCGTCCAACAGCTCACAATTCGTCATAACTGCATAGGCAATATGGAATACCCGAGCTACCCGAAAACAATGCTTCGGTACATACAAGACAGGGCGTAGATGTTCATTTTGCCGCTTGCACAAGTTAAAAAGGCAATAAAAAACCGAGTGTCTTACGAAACCTTTCAGGTTCTGTAAGAACACTCGGTGTGGTGCGGATAACAGGACTTGAACCTGCACAGTATTGCTACCACTAGAACCTGAATCTAGCGCGTCTGCCAATTCCGCCATATCCGCATATCTGTCATCATCAAAATGACTGACAACATAACTATTATAACACACGAAAAAGGAAATTGCAAGTATTATTTTAAAAAAAAATAAAAAAAATTTAGTCCTTTGTTTTGCTTTGTTCTGCTGTATGATCTGTGGCAAACGGGTGTTTTTTATGATAATGACTGCTCCGGAGGTATGATTTTCGGGGCAGATTTGTTTGGCTGTGTTCGGTGGTTTTGATCAGAAAAAAGGTATGTTTTTGTAGGTTTTTGCGGCGTTTTCTGATTGGGTTTTTATGCTGTGTGCAATCTATACAAAAATAAAAATATAAATTACTGCGGATGTTACAAAAAAAAACGAAATCCTTGAAAAGGGTTGAAATGAAGGAAAAAGGATTGTATAATTTTATATAGAGTGGATGTGGCATAGTGAGTGCGGAAACATACATAATATATAACAGGAGTTCGGTAGCTCCTGCGGCTTGGTATGGAGGCTGGATAGGATAAACGAAATGTAATGTTCCTTTTGCGGTCACGTTGAAAACATTCTATATTAGAAAGGGGTAATAAACATGAGAAAAACTTTATGGGCATGCGTTGCAGCTTCTGCACTGTCACTTGCTTTCACTGCAACATCTTTTGCAGCAGTAAACTACGGTGAAAATAATAATAATTTGTTTACTTATGATGAAACCAATAACACAATTACTATCACCGGTGATTTGTCAGCTTGCGGCGAAGATGCAACTGTTCTGGTTCTGAAACCGCTGACAACCGATGCAGTCACCGATGATGATATTCTTTATATCACCCAGGAAAAGGCGGCTGATAAGGCAACAGCCTTGGCTGGCTTAGGTCTGAAGGGAACATCCTTGGCAAAGGATACTGTTTATACTGTTAAAGTAGGCGGTACAAACATTACTTCTGCTGATGCTATCTTAGCTGGTACATTCACAATTGCTGATGCAGCAACACCGGAAGAAGTTACTTTTGTATGGGGTGATGTAACAGGAGATAGTGCTGCGGATTTCAAGGACGCATCTGCAATTTTGATGAGTGAGGTTGTAGGAAATCCGACGCAAATTGAAGGCTCACCTTATGCAATTGGGGCAACTGTAACACTAAACAAATAGTTTAAGGAGGAATAAGCATGAAATTTAAAAAAATAGCGTCATTATTAATTTCTTCGGTAATGGCTTTCTCGGTACTTTCTGCTGTTGTTAGTGCAGTTGAGCCGGCGCCGAAGGCGAACTTTAAAGTGACAGCATATACACAAGAAGAGGCGGTTGAATTAGGAGTTACTCCGGACGATGGAAAAGCATTGTATTATATTTCTCTTAATATTTCTGACCTTGGAGATCTCAATTATATCGAAGAAGGTTCTGGATTAAAGAAAACCACTAGAGGAACAAAAATTACCGGTTTGAAGATTTCACTGACAGGTGATATTCAGTTGATATTATTAGACGCTGAAAATCAAAAACTTAAATTTGATACTTTCTCGGGTCAGCTTGCAAACGGAATCAAATTTGAATATTTAGATACTGGTAAAGCTACAGCATATCCGTCTACAAAAGGTACTTCTTTAACCAATGCAAGTATGGAAGATGTTATTGGTGCGTTTGTAGTTGCGCCGATTGGATTAACACCGAGTTTTAGTGCTAATACGATACAAATCACAACATGGGGAACGGCTGCTTCTTATGAAAAAGCTCCCTGGTATGATTTTGAAATGACTCCGTTTACATTTAATGATCCGAACCCGACAACGGCAGTTAAAAAGTTAGGTCTTACCATTGATGGAACAGACGCTAAGAAAGAGAACGGCTACATCTGGAAGCTGGGCTTAACTCAGGAAAACGGCGCTAAGGCAGACAGCTTTACAGCTGACTTTAAGGACAGCGAAGGCTTAACCAATACAAAGACAGCAAGAAATGATGTTTCCAAGTTCTTTGGCGGTGAGGGTGCTGTAGAGTTCTATGTAGGCTTGAAGACCAAGAGAACAATCACAGAATTTAAGGCAACTGTAGCTGACAGCACAGCAGAAGGCGTTACAGCATCTGCGACATGGACAGCAGCAGAATAAAGAAAGGTGGATTTGAATATGAAAATTTATGAGAGACCATCTGTAGACATCAAATTCTTTGATGTGGAAGATATTATGGCAACAAGCGGAAACTTCGATGTGAATAATGAAGAGGCATTTAAGGCAATCGATTCCACTACTACCGTAACAAACGGTGTTGTATTTGAGTGGTAATAAGAGCCGCTGGCTTAAGATGATTTAAGCAACTAAGCTTATGCCCTCCCTTGGGAGAGTGAAAAGCTTTCAAAAGAAAGAACCCCAGATCACAGATCGCGGGGTTCTTTTTTTGGCGTTCTTTCTCTATCACCGGAGGCGAAAAAGAAAAAGAACCCACCGCAGAGCGCTTGTTCTTTCCCTTAGAGAAAAACGCGTTTGATTGCTTCCAAATAGCCATAGCCGTACAGATCGTCCGGCTGGAGATAGCTGGTTTCCGTCCATTCATTCCAGCTATTGACAGTGATGAGGCTGACGCTGTGCGTATCGGCATAGTTCTTTGCCATCCGGAGCGCTTTTCCAAATTCCTCCGGAGGATTGCATATCCAAAAGAGAGAAGCATCCGAAAAACACCATTTTTATTGCAGATCTGACCAATTGTTAAATTTGGATTTCTTCTTATAAATACTTGAAAAAAATATTGCCATATGATACAATAGCTTAAGAACAATCAATGAAAGGCGTGATTTCTATCAGAGACTTTACAAATTTAAAGGATTTTATGGATCGGCTGACCTCCTGGATCATTCCGGGCAACAGTATTGCGGTCTATTACAAAAATGAAAGGGTTTTTTCCTACAGCTCCGGCTTCGCGGATCTGGAAAACCGGCGTCAGATGCAGGGAGACGAGCTTTTCAATATTTACTCCTGCTCGAAGGTTGCCACGGTAACGGCGGCTTTGCAGCTGTATGAAAAGGGATTTTTTCTATTAGACGATCCGGTTTCAGAGTTTATTCCGGAATACCGGAGGATTCCGGTGCAGCTTGGAAAAGGCAGGTTAAAGGAAGCAGATTCTCCGATCACGATGCGCCATCTGTTCACCATGACAGCTGGATTAAGCTACAATTTAGACTGCTTTGGAATCGAGGATGTGCGAAAAAAAACAAACGGAAGAATGCCGACTGTTGAGGTTGCCAAGGGGATTGCTAAGGAGCCGCTTTTGTTTGAACCGGGTGAAAAATGGAATTACAGTCTTTGTCATGATGTGCTTGCTGCGGTGGTGGAGGTGATTTCAGGCGAACGCTTTTCCGATTATGTGAAGCATCATATCTTTGAGCCGATTGGCGTGCAGGATATTTACTATCATCGGGATGACGGAATCCGGAGCAGAATGGCAGAGCAATACCAGTTTGTGAATGCAGATGACCGCAGCTTTGTGGAGCAGCAGATTCAGTCTTCCGGTACAAACGGGCATTTGAAACATATTCATAAAGAGGCAGAGCATGTTTTAGGACCGGAATATGACAGCGGCGGCGCTGGCATTGTGGTGTCCGTGCCGGACTATGCAATCTTTGCAAGCGCTCTTGCAAACGGCGGAATCGCACCAAACGGAGAACGAATTCTCTCTCCCGGCACGATTGAGCTTTTGCGCACAAATCAGCTGAATGAGGAACAGAAAAAGCAATTTAACTGGTCGCAGCTGAAGGGCTATGGCTATGGGCTGGGTGTGCGAACCTTGCAGGACCGTGCCTTGAGCGGCTTTAACGGAGCGTCCGGTGAATTTGGCTGGGGCGGCGCTGCTGGCGCAACCCTTTTAGCAGATCCGGACACAGGACTTGCTTATTTCTACTCTCACCATATGTTAAATCCTCAGGAGGATTATTATCAGCCGAGACTGCGAAATGTGGTATACTCCTGTATGCGATGAAACCCCCGCACAGAAAGCGGGAGTACAGTCTGCTGCCCTAAGAGGAGGGCGAGCAGCTGCGGCGGTATTTTCCGGGAGAGGTCTGGTAGGTTCTGCGGAATGCCCGGATGAAATAATTATAATTGCCGATCCCGACCCGTTCGGCAATTTCAGTTAAGGAAAGCGAAGTGGTTTCTAAAAGCTGCTTCGCCTTTTCCATGCGCAGCTTTCCGAGATATTCATGCGGCGTCAGTCCGGAATGCGAAAAAAGCTTATACAGATCAGAGCGTGAAATGAAAAAGACGCGGCATAGCTCCTGAACGGTCAGCTGTTTCTGATAATTCTCGTCCAGATAACGGATCACGGCGGCGCGGCGGTCATCCTCGCGCGGCAGAATCATGTTATGCTCCAGCATCGTCTGGATCATAATGTCTGCAAAGCGGATCATAGCGTTTCGTTTTTGCAAATCTAACACCGGGAGCTGCGCACGTTTTTCGGACATCTCCTGAACATCTAAATGATGCTTTCTGCAAAATTTCTCCATCATTCTCCGGTCGGCATAAATTTCCTCGCGATCTACGCATTGCCCAAACACAAAATACCCTGCCAGTACAGGTCCGAAAAAGATCGGAAGAACCGTCTCGCAAAGACCTGCAGGGCAGCAGTAGGAAACGGCATGACCGCATCTTGCAGCCTCCCGGCATGCGTTTTCATCCAGCTTAAAGCATTGCTGAAACTGCCGCACCGTTTGACAGTACTGCGGAAAATCGGCAGTGCAATAGGTGACCTCCTGCTCCAGATTGTAAATACTGGTGGAAATTCCGGTCAGCACATAAAAATCGTTCAGCATATTGTGCAGCTGCTGCTCATAGAAACAAAGATCCATGTGTACTCCCTCCCATAAGAATACTGTATCAGAAAACTGCACATTTGTCAATGAAAAAGGACAAAAGTGCAGTTTTTGCGTACAAAAAAGCCTTTTCTTTTTTGAAAAATTTCGTTATAATGAATGTAAAATCTATGCGGAGGGAGCAGGACTATGAAAATTGAGAAATTATTTGAATCAGCCGGCTTTTGTCATCGGGCAGGCTGCTTCGATTTGATTTGCAGCAAAGGCATCATTGACGGAAGCGAGGGGGAAGCTATCCGGAAAGAGGGGAATTCTGTGATTGCAGAAACCTCTGATTTCCGCGCAGAAATGCAGCTTGAAAAGCAAAACGGCGTGTATGTGCGCCGGGATTTCTTCACAAACCTTTCCAACGAGCCGATCGAATTAAACCGGTATTATGCACGGTTTTCCTTTGTGACGGATAATGCGCAGGTGTACACGCAGTTTTCCAATTGGTGTAACGAAAGTCAGGGTGCGTGGCAAACTCTAAAAACCTCTGTTTCGGTGGAAAATGCAGGGGTACGGACGGCACAGGAGGGAACGCCGATGCTGGGCTTATGGGATGAAAACACCGGGCGCGGTGTGGCATTCCATCTGCTTGCCAACGCGTCCTGGAAAATGAGTGCGAAAAAGGCAGCGTCCACGATGACCGATCATGTGGCTGTCGTGGAGGCAGGCATTTTGGACGAGCGTCTTGCACTTTTGGTTGCACCGGGCGAAACGATCACACTTCCGGAAATCATTTTCTTTGAATTCGCCTCAAAAACAGATATGGGATGCACTAAGCTGCATCAGTATTGGAATGCGACTTATCCGAAAAAACAGCTGCCGGTAATTTACAACAGCTGGTTTCTGAACTTTGATGATGTCAGCTTTGACTTGTTCGCAAATCAGGCAAAAATTGCCGCACGGCTCGGTTTTGAGTATTTTGTGGTGGATGCAGGATGGTTTGGAGACGGCAAGGCATGGTCGGACGCGATCGGAGAATGGAAAGAGAATCAGACCGGCGCATTCTGCGGCAGACTTCGTGAATTTGCCGATCTTGTCCGGAGTCTTGGCATGCGGTTTGGACTTTGGATTGAGGCAGAACGTGCACTGGGCGGAACGGAGGGAGTTTTAGCGCATCCGGATTATTATTTCAAACATCAGAACGATTATTTTGTGGACTATGCAAACCCGGAGGCAAGAGCCTATATTTTAGAGATTGTCCTTGGCTTGGTAAAGAAGTATGACGTTTCCTTTATCAAGTTTGATTTTAACGCCAATTGTCCTTATGACAAACGCGGCTCGGCATTTTACCGTTATCATGAGGGACACAGAGAATTTTTGAAGGAAATCCGCAGGGCATATCCGGAGATTTATTTAGAAAACTGTGCGTCCGGCGGTTTCCGGATGGATTTAGAGCATTGCAGAACAATGGACAGTACCTGGTTTAGTGATAACCAGAATCCCTATTACGGCATGAAGATTTACCGGGAAACCATGCTGCGGCTGCCGCCGAATCGATTGGAACGCTGGGGTGCAGTGAATGGAATCAGTAATTTTGTCCGGGTATATGCAGAAAGTGACCGCCGGCTTCTGACTGTTTGCGGACCGACCTGGAAAATTGTTGAGAGCATAGATATGGCATATATGCAGGGCTTCCTTTCCGGAGGACCATTGGGTATGACCTGTAATCTGGCAACGCTTTCCGAGGAGGAACAGGAGCAGTTAAGGAAAATCATTGACCGGTTCAAATGTCTGCGTCCGTTTTATCAAAACTGCACCTGCCGGATTTTGACGGCAAATGACTCGCTGACCGTTTTGCAATACACCGATCCGGAGGAAACCAAAATTTTGCTCCAGGTATTTGAAACGAATTGCCATCAGCAGGAGCTGACGGTTTACCCGAAGCTTTCAAAGCAAAAGCAGTATCGTGCAGACGATTTTAAGATTTCCAGCGCAGAGCTTTCGGAGGAGGGTGTAACGCTGCCGCTTTCTCATGAGGTTAGGTGTGCAGAAATCTTGTTAGAGGAGATATAGAAAATGAAACATGCAGTACAGCTTCAACATGATGAAAACCTGGAATATGCGTTAAAGAGCGCCGCTGCGGCTGGCTTTCACTATGTCTCTGTAGGGTTCGGATCAAGCAAATGCTTTCATCATGCAGATTGGGAAAAAGAGATTTTAAGAGTTTCAAAGCTGCTTTCAAAATATCAGCTGGAATGTGTGCAGACACATTTTCCATATTATGATCTGCGGATTTCTGCGGAGATTATTGATGAGGAAATGGATCGGGCAATGCTGCGCTGCTTAAAGGCAACCGCAGAACTGGGTGCGTTTTGGGTTGCCTATCATCCGCGCTCTGCCGTTTCGGATAATTTCAGTCCGCGTCGCTCAATGGAATATGCAATTGCGGCATTAGAGCCGATGGTGGAGGAGGCGCAAAGGGTTCATGCAGGAATTGCGCTTGAAAACCTGCCGATTTTTCCGGGGCTTGGAAAGATGCGCTTTTTTTCCTCGGATTATGAGGATCTCTGTGTTCTCCATGATCATTTTTCCTCTCCGAATGTCGGAATCTGCTGGGATTTCGGACATGCAAACCTGATGGGAAACGATCAGAAAAAAGCGCTCCAAACAGTGGGGAAGCGGCTCAAGATTACGCATGTACACAATAACGACGGAACGGACGACCAGCATTATCTGCC
>RQCD01000217.1 GCA_008668455.1 Clostridia bacterium | reverse complement strand
ATTGCGATGCAGTATACCGATTCCTATAACGAGCTGTTATTAAGCTTTGCCAATAACATTCATACTATGGACGGCGGAACACATGAAACCGGCTTTAAATCGGGTATGACCAGAGTGATTAACGAGTATGCCAGAAAAACGAACATGCTAAAGGAAAAAGATCCGAACCTTTCCGGCGATGACACGCGTGAGGGCTTGACAGCAGTAATCAGCATTAAGGTGGAGGAAGCTCAGTTTGAGGGTCAGACAAAGACAAAGCTTGGAAATTCCGAGGCAAGAACGCTGGTGGAGAGCGCGATTAACGATAAATTTGAGGCATTTTTAGAAGAAAATCCGAGAGTGGCAAAGGTGATTGTGGAAAAAACACTCACCGCATCGCGCGCAAGAGAGGCTGCCAGACGGGCAAGAGAAGCAACCCGGAAAAACTCCTCTGTGCATAATGCGTCTGTTCTGGAAAAGCTTGCAAGCTGTACCGACGAGGGAGCAGATTATGCAGAGATTTATATTGTCGAGGGAGATTCCGCAGGAGGCAGCGCAAAGCAGGGAAGAAACCGCCGTTTCCAGGCGATCCTGCCGCTTTGGGGTAAAATGCTGAATGTGGAAAAGGCAAGAATTGATAAGGTACACAGCAATGAAAAGCTTCTGCCTATTATTTACGCACTGGGTGCAGGAATCGGAGAAGAATTCGACATTTCCAAGCTGAAATACGGAAAGATTATTATTATGGCGGATGCCGACGTGGATGGTGCGCACATCCGGACGCTGCTTCTGACCTTCTTCTTCCGTTATATGCGACAGCTGATTGAGGATGGACATGTCTATTTGGCACAGCCGCCGTTATTTAAGGTGTATAAAGGAAAGAACAAAAATGTTGTGGAAAAGTATGCGTTTGATGAGGATGAGCGCGACGCGCTGATCGCGGAAATGGGCAGCGGCTGCAAGGTTCAGCGGTATAAGGGTCTTGGTGAGATGGATCCGGCAGAGCTTTGGGAGACGACGATGAATCCGGAAACAAGAACGCTTTTAAAGGTGGATATGGAGGACGCAGTTGCGGCAGATGAGGTGTTTACGATTCTGATGGGAGATAAGGTTGAGCCGAGACGTGAATTTATCGAAGCAAATGCAAAGTACGTATCGAATTTGGACATTTAAGGAGATAAGGTCTGAATAAAATCGCCCATAGCGCAACTTTTTGCTCGGGGCGGTACAATTGTACAGCTCCACTCGCTGCAAAGCAGCACTCTGAGTGATTTTCTTTCAGCCTTAAGGGTAGCACAGAAAGGAATAGTTATAACAATGGAAAAGGAACAAGTACTGAAGAAAATGACCGATGCCGGACTGGTGGCAGTGGTGCGTGCAAAAAATGCAGACGAGGCAATCCGTATCAGCGACGCATGCTTAGAGGGCGGCTGTCCGTCCATTGAGCTGACCTTTACCGTTCCGGGAGCGCACAAGGTGATTGAGGCATTGGCAGAAAAATATCCAAACGGCGAAATGCTTTTGGGTGCAGGAACAGTGTTAGATTCTGAAACGGCAAGAATGGCAATTCTGTCGGGTGCAAATTATATTGTCAGCCCGGGATTTAATTTAGAAACAGCAAAGCTTTGCGGACGTTACCGTGTTCCGTATCTGCCCGGCTGTATGACCATTACCGAGGTTTTGACAGCCATGGAGGCAGGCGCGGATATTGTGAAGATCTTCCCGGCAGATCTGTTTGGACCGAAAATTATTAAGGATATTAAAGGACCTCTGCCGCAGGCAAAAATGATGCCGACCGGCGGTGTGGATATTTCTAATGTACATGAATGGATCAAGGCTGGCGCGGTTGCTGTCGGCGCAGGGTCAAGCCTGATTGCAGGAGCAAAAACAGGCGATTATCAGAAGATCACCGATACGGCAAAGGAATTTATCAGGAGAATCAAGGAAGCAAGGGGTTAAAATGGCGAAGATTATTACAATGGGAGAAATCATGCTCCGACTTTCTACACCTGGATTTGAACGGTTTATTCAGGCGGATGAATTTGATATTAATTACGGCGGCGGAGAGGCAAATGTTGCAGTTTCGCTTGCAAATTACGGACATAGCGCAGAATTTATCACAAAAGTTCCGAAAAATCCGATTGGAGATTGTGCAGTTGCAGCGCTCCGGAAAATGAATGTGGAAACAAAGCATATCGCACGCGGCGGCGAACGCTTGGGAATTTATTTCTTAGAGACTGGCGCAGCATCAAGAGCGTCCAATGTGGTGTACGATCGCGCACACTCCTCCATTTCAACGGCTGTTTGTGAGGATTTTGATTTTGACGAAATTTTCAAAGGGGCAGACTGGTTTCATTTTTCGGGCATTACCCCGGCGCTTTCTGAATCAGCAATGCGCCTGACCGAAGCGGCATGCCGCGCAGCAAAGCGCCACGGTCTGACGGTTTCCTGTGATGTGAATTACCGGAAAAAGCTTTGGACGGCAGAGCGGGCAAAAGAAGTGATGAGCGGACTGATGCAGTATACGGATGTCTGCATTGACGGCGACCGGATTTTCGGATTCCATCCGCATGGCATGGACTTTTCTCAGATGCCTGTTAATCCGAGCAACTATCGGAATATTTTAAGAAAAATGTGCGAACAGTTTGATTTGAAATATGCCATTTCCTCGCTCCGCGTACCGAAATCGGCATCGGATAATCTGTGGTCGGCTTGTATTTATTCGATGGAAAAGGACGAATTTTATCATTCCAGAGAATATCGTTTTCATCCGATTGTAGACCGCGTCGGCGGCGGAGATAGCTTTGTCGGCGGAACAATCTGTGGCTTGCTGGACGGAAAGGATATCCGCGGCGCACTGGAATTCGGCGCAGCGGCAGCAGCACTAAAGCATACAATCCCAGGCGATATGAACCTGGTAACGCGCGAAGAAGTCGAAACCCTCGCCGGAGGAGACGGCACAGGCGCTGTACAACGTTAAAAGTCATAGGGCAATTGCCCTATGACTTTTAACGTTTTGGCGGTTTTTCGCCCCAGTATTGATACAGATTACATTTTAACATACCGTTATACAGTTTACGTTTTTTATTTGCTCTTTTTCCAAAAAGTGTTTCAAACTGTTCATGCGAGGTTAGAATATAGCAGGACCAATTTTCTAATTTGGAATATGTTTTTCCAAACGCACGGTAGAGGGATTCGCATTCGGTGCGGTTTCCCATGCGTTCTCCGTAGGGGGGATTGGTAATGATCGTGCCGTAGGGAAGATCGGAGGAAAAGTCCAGTGCGTTTTTTACCACCGGCTGAACTGCGTCTGCAACGCCTGCTAATTCTGCATTTCCTGCCGCCAGCCGGACTGCCTCCGGATCAAGATCGGAAACCTGCATCAAAAGCGGAAGATCGCGCTTTTTTGCCATTGCCTCCTCGCGTGCCTCTGTCCAGAGTGTTTCCGGAACGGCAGAAAAGCTTTGCGCGGCAAAATGCCGGGAAAGTCCGGGGGCGATATTTCTCTTAAACATTGCCGCCTCAATCGGAATTGTTCCGGATCCGCAGAACGGATCGGCAAAGGGATATTCAAACTTCCAGTAGCTTAACATCACCATTGCCGCGGCAATTGTCTCGCGCAGGGGGGCGGCATTGGAAACGCGCCGGTAGCCGCGCTTATGCAGACCCTCGCCGGAGGTGTCAATCATGAGCGTGACGGTATTTTTCATAAACGCAAACTGAATCTGATAGAGTGCGCCCTCCTCGGAAAACCAACTGATGCCATAGTCCTGTTCTAATGAGGCAGCAACGGCTTTTTTGATAATTGCCTGGCAGTCGCGCACACTTGCTAAGGTGGATTTTAGCGAATATCCCTTGACTGGGAATTTTGCGTCTTTCGGCAGCCATCTGCTCCAGGGGAGCGCTTTGGTTTGTTCAAATAAATCGTCAAAGGTTTCCGCCTCAAAGCTTCCTACCTTAATCAGTACGCGTTCGCCGGTACGCAGCCATAAATTTGCACGCAGAACGGCATTCCAGTCGCCCAAAAAAGTAACACGTCCGTCCTCTACGGTGGTGTCGGAATAGCCAAGCCATTTTAATTCCCGGGCTGTCAGCGATTCTAAACCAAACAGAGTGGGGACGATAATTTCAAATTGATCCATGTTTTTTTCCTCTTTTTCTGTGCCGTCTCTTTCTTTTGGGACGGGGATTTTTCTTTTGTTCCTTTTCTCGTTCTTGTCGGAATGCTTTCTGACGGATTTTTTCAATTTCTGCACGCGTAGCATATTCAGCCGGAATAAAATCAATCTGCCGGGTTAAGAGATCGCAGCGTACCACTGCAATTTCTAAATCATCTCCGATTTTATAGATTTTTTTTGTGCGTTCTCCGATCAGAATGCGCCGTTCCTCGTCATAAGTGTAGTAATCATCCTTTAAATATTCCAGCCGGATCAGTCCCTCTACGGAATTTTCCAGCTCCACGAAGATTCCGAAGGAAGTGACTCCGGAAATTTTCCCGGGGAATAAATATCCGATATATTGAATCATGTAATATGCTTTCATCAGATCGTCTGTGTCGCGTTCGCAGGTTTCAGCAGTCAGCTCGGTTTTTGAGGATTGCACCGCTGCATCCTGCACAAATCGCCGGTAGGAATCAAGCGGTTTCCGGTCTAAAAAATCCTTTAGAATCCGATGGATTGCAAGATCCGGATAGCGGCGGATCGGGGAGGTGAAGTGGCAGTAGTATTTTGCAGAAAGTCCGAAATGACCGGTGTTTTCCGGCTTGTATTCCGCTTTCATCAGAGAACGCAGGAGATAGGCGGAGATCATATGCTCCTCCTCCGTTCCGGCGATCTGGTCTAAAACCTGCTGCAAAGCCCTTGGGTGTACCGGAGAGCCAATGCCAATTTTCCCCTTTAGCGCCAACCCGAAATTGCCGATAAACCGCTGGAAATCCTGGATTTTTTCAAAAGAGGGCGGTTCATGTACCCGGTAGATAAACGGAATCTCTGCCCAGAATGCATATTCTGCAATGGTTTCGTTTGCTGAGAGCATAAATTCCTCTATGATCTTTTCCGAAATGCCGCGGCAAACCGGACAAATCTCGACCGGCTCGCCCTCATCGTCTGTGATAATCTTGGATTCCGGAAAGTCAAACTGAATACTTCCGCGTGTCTGGCGTTTCTGGTTCAGAATTTGTGCCAGCTCGCGCATGTCTGAAAGCATGGGAAGAATTTTTTGATAATGCTCCGACAGCGTCTTGTCCGTTCCTTCTAATAATTTGTTCACATTCTGGTAGGTCATCCGCTCGGCAGAGCAGATCACACCCTTTTCCAAAGCATGAGAGCGAACGATGCCCTTCTGATCAATTTCCATAGTGACCGATAGGGTCAGCCGGTCGCAGTGTGGATTTAAGCTGCAAAGTCCGTTGGAAAGCTTTTGCGGCAGCATAGGAATCACGCGGTCGGGAAGATAGACGCTCGTTCCGCGCAAGAAAGCCTCCCGGTCAAGCGCAGAGTCGGGGCGGACATAGTGCGTAACGTCCGCAATATGAACTCCAAGCTGGTAATGTCCGTTCTTCAGCCGTATAACCGAAACAGCGTCGTCAAAATCACGTGCGTCATCACCGTCAATTGTGATCACGGTTTCGTTCCGGAAATCATGCCGCCCGGCAAGGTCTTTTGGGGAAAGCATATCCGGAACGGCTTCTGCCTCCGCAAGCGTTTCCGGATCAAATTCCTGCCTGATTCCGGCAGAAAACAGAATCGCATTTATGTTACTTTTTAAAGAATCTGCCGCACCAAGGCGGTGGGTTGCGGTAATATAGAAATGCTCATCCCGGTAGGCGGTGATTTCAAAGAGAATCCGCTCTCCCTGCTCTGCGCCTAAGGCATCTGCACGAGGCAATCGAAATTTTGCGTAGATTTTTCCGGAATCCGGACGTACCTCGAAATACTCCGCTTTTGTTCTTTTGATTACCCCGGAAAGCGCTTGCTGTTTACGCTCTAACACGCGGACAATATGTCCGTCGCAGCGGTCGCCGGTGTGGTCTGCCATAGCCAATACACGGTCGCCGTCTAATGCAGGCGTCATTTTTGTGCCGTCAATATATAGCTCCTGCTCCGATTCATCCTCCGGAGTGACAAAGCCGAAATAGCCGCGCGCACTGCAATGGAGCGTTCCGGAAATAAGCTTCTGCCCTTTCACCGCCTCATATTTTCCGCGCTTTGTCCGATAAATTTTCCCTTTCTGTATCCAATCCTCTAAAATTGCCTCTAATTCCGCGCGCCCATCCTCCGGCACGGCTAACACCAGCATCAGCTCGCTGATTTTGAGCGGAATGTATTCAGGTGAATTGATATATGCTAAAACTCGTTCGTTTCGTTCCATAACAGTCCTTTCCTTTTTTCTTAGTATCACCGAAACGTCTTTTTTCATACTTTAAATAAAATTTGCATAATATTATAT
>RQCD01000060.1 GCA_008668455.1 Clostridia bacterium | reverse complement strand
GAACTACAGCCTGCCGCCTGTGCTTGAGAGCGAGGCGTTTACCGATGCCGACAGCATCTCCGACTGGGCATACGAGGCGGTCGATTACTGCAAGACCCGTGGACTGGTTTACGGCGTTCCGGGCGGAGCGTTTGCACCACTGGAAACCTGTACCCGTGAGGAAAGCAGTGCCGTGATGGAGCGGATGATTCGTTCCCTGCTCGGTTCCAATTAGACAAAAAAGACACAAAATGACAAGAAAAGAGTGAAAACACATGACAATGTGGCGTATTTTGGCAGGAGTCTTCAGTCTGATTCTCCTTGTTGTGCCGACCGTGCACGGCGAGGAGGGGGTGAGAATTGCCTTTCTGGACAGCGGAATATCGCCGAAGCATCTTGACGGCAGTCAGATTGCGGAGGGGGAAAACTTTGTCTTTCCCCTCCGTGACACCAACGACCGTATCGGTCACGGAACGGCGACAGCAGGGGTTGTTCTCGGTTCGGAAGAATTGGGGCTGAAAGGTACCTGTCCTACGGCAGTTGCGGTTCCTCTGGTCTGCTATGACACTTTTCCGACCGGAGAGACGGTGCCTGCGGATGCCGAGGCTCTGGCGGCGGCGATTCGCGCGGCGGTGGACAAGTACGGCTGCCGTATTCTTAACATCAGCATGGGCTGTAGCGGCGGAAGCGAGGCGTTAGAAGAAGCGGTGCGGTACGCACAGAGCTGTGGAGCGGTAATTGTCTCCGCCGTCGGCAACGAGAACATTACCGACCCCGCCCGTGTCTATTATCCTGCCGTGTATGACGGGGTGATTGGGGTCGGAGTGGCGGATGGATGGCAGTGTGCGGAGTTCTCGCAACGCAGCGGTGTCGATGTTCTGGCACCGGGCGTCAATCTGCCGACCGTCACCAACCGCAATGCGGCAAAGACCGAGCGGAAAAGCGGTACCTCGTACGCCTGTGCCTATATCAGCGGCGTATGCGGACAGATTCTGACGGAAAACCCGAACATGACCGCCGCAGAGTTGCGGTCGGCACTCTTTGGTATGGCACGGGACATCGGCGAGGTCGGCTATGATGCCGACAGCGGCTGGGGGGTCGTCAAGACCGTAACCCTGACCGACCGTGCGGCGATGCGGTTCTGGAGATTGGCTCTGCAAGGCAACCTCGCTCAAACCCTAAAAAACGAAAGGCAATAAAAAAGCAGCCCGAAAGAACAGGAAAGGTCGCAGTGAATCTCACTGCGGCCTTTCGCCTTTATCGTGTTAATTTATTTTCGAGCGATTCATGAATTGCCCGTTGCCCCCTCTCCGTCACAGCGTTGCCGTGCCACCCCTCCTAGAGAGAGAGGCTCAAGGCATGTTGCGGTTGCCTATCGTATGGTTGTGTCGGTGTGGGGGTTGATGAGGACGATGCTGTCACGCTCCGAGACGGTGACATACGGGGTCCCGCCGGTCAGGAAGTGAATCCACAGGTCATAGGTTCCGATGTCGTTCGGGCGGTAAAAGGTTTCCAGAATCCGCTCGGCACAATAGCCGTACTTCGCTCCGATACTGCGGTATGCGGTCTGGATTTCTTCGTCGGTCAGGGTCAGGGTGTCATCAAAGGAATAGTAGGATTCCGACGCCAGTTGCAGTTCCAGAATCATCTGCGATACCGCATTGTTCCACAGTTTGGCAGGGAGTTCCGCAACTGTCTCCGCACCGCTGCTGACGGTTTCCTTGACGGGCAGGTCCTCAAACAGGGCGGGCAGTCCATCGGAGATATAGCCCTGTATCAGTTCGGGAATCATATCGGCAAGCAATGCCTGGTCGGACGGACGCAGTGCGGTATAGGGATAGACGATATCGCTGTCGTCAGCGGTAATCACCACACGGCGGGCGTCTTCCAGCCAGTCGACTTTGGCGTTCAGACCCTCCGATACGGCACGGACGGGAACCAAGGTGCGGTTGTCAATCAGCCGTGCCGGAACATCCAGAACCACAACCTCGCCATTTTTCAGCATCTCGGTATTGTCCACAGAAATCCGAATTTCCGTATCGCCTTTGACCGCAATGGCGATTTGGGTGGCGTCATCCCAGCGGACGGTGGCACCGAGGGATTCAAAGATGACACGGACGGGAACCAAGGTGCGGTCAGACTCGGTAATGGGGTCAGTATCAAACAGCAGACGGGAGCCGTTGACCGTCACTGTGATTGGTTCTTCCGCCGCGGCAATTCCGCGCGGAATCCATAACAAAAAGAATACGACAAAAGGAATCAAAAAGCGTTTCATATACAATTTCCTCTCTCATAAACTATGTCCTCAAACACAAATTCTTCTGCGGTGTGTTTTATCTGTTCCATTGCAGAAACCCAAGCCATTTGGTCGTTAGCTTTGAGTTCTTCGGTGATGCCCTGTTTGATAACCAATTCTTTAATCGGTCTATCAACCATTTCCTTTGCAGTTGTGTCAATTTCTTCAAGATATACAAGCCAAGTTCCGTCCATCATTTTCATCGAATAGAGACAAGGTCTGTTCTCTTTGATGAATTTTGCGTGCATCCTGCCGTACTTTCCGATGTTGTAAACTTTGTCATCGGGAACAGTTAAGTTTGGAATGTAGTAATCGCCGCTTTTAACATACTCAATTCCGTTTTCAATAAATCTTTTTTTCATATCATAAACGCCTCCTTTAAATTCGGTGTCTTTATTTTATCAGAAGGCATTTACTTTGACGAATGTGCGGATAAAAAAAGAAAAGCTTAAAAACCCATTTTATCGAGTTTTAACTTTTGCCCTTGCTATGCCAATTCAGTCAAATTTTTATACTTTTCAAAATTACTTCCTTATCTGGTCTTGGCATTCCTTGCTCCTTCTTTTTTGGGTATGCGCTTTGGGCGCATACCCATCCAATTTTCTTACTCAATCACCGAGCAATCTCCAAGGAGCTCCGGCTTATGCTTCATAGAATCCGCGTCTGTCAGTGTCCGGATTACACGGCAGGGATTTCCGGCGGCAAAGCTATGCGGCGGAATCGAACGGGTCACAACGCTGCCTGCACCGATCACGCAGCCCTCGCCGATTGTCACACCCGGCAGAATCGTCACATTCGCACAGATCCAGCAGCCGTTTCCGATCCGTACCGGCTTTGTGTAGCATAGTCTGCGGCCGACACCGTCCGGACACCGGAGCGCGCGCCGCTCCTCGGATAACATCGGATGAATCGGCGTTGTGATGGTGACATTCGGTCCGAAATCGCAGTTTTCCCCAATCACGACCTCTCCGTCATCCTGGCAGGTAAAATTGAAATTCACAAAGGTATTCTTTCCGACCTTGGTATGTCTGCCGTAATGAAAGGTGATTGGGCCCTGAAATACCACATTTTCATTTAATTCGCCGAGAATCTGGCGCAAAATCTCTTTCCGTGCCTCCGGCTGCTCCTCCGTCAGGGCATTGTAACGCTGATTCAGCATGTGCGTTCTTTTCTTTGTTTCCACTCTCCATTGCTCCGAGGGAAAAAACATTTTCCCGTTTCCGTCCTCTAACATGTACATTCTCCTCACCATAAATAGATACCTCAATCATATCACAAATTTCAGATTTATGCAAGGATTTTCTTTCACACATTCCGATCAGTCTGCATATGATAATAACAAACCAGAAAGATTGGAGCTTCAGTATGGGATTTATAAAATGTTTATGCTGCAAGACGGTGGGATTGGCTGCGCTGACCTTTTGCTTGGGGATGGCGGCAGGGTTATTATTTCCCATTTACATCGTTGCGGTATTAGAGGCTATTATGATTTTAGGAATGGGATATCTATGCCTGTTCCGTTGGTGAGAAAGGACGGGGTTTTTGAATGAGAGTTGTTGTGATGAAAATGCCAAAGGGATTATCCAGGATTTTACGCGCTGTGTTAAAAATGAATTAACCAAAAAAGGAGATCGCACAGATCTCCTTTTCGTGTTAAAGATTGATTTCCTCCGGAATTTTGATCTTCGGTTTTTCTCCCTCTTTCATAGCAATCTCAAGATTTCCAAACGGAGTCGGAATTTTGATATTTGCATATTTTAGTCCAAAAAGATTGGGAGAAAGCCGGATTTCCTGGAATCCGGGCTTGATGATTTTCAGACCGGACAAGCGCACCGGCAGCTGATAGGTGGGCGTTCCTCCCCAGACATGGCTATAGTCAAAGCCGTAGCCGCCGGTGAAGTCGTACCAACCCTCTTTTAAGCCTTTCGGATAATCTAACATGCAGCTCCACCGCCGGATCTGATCCAGTCCGTATTTTTCAAACAATCCGCATTCTGCAATTGCGTCCAGAACAAAATGCATAAAATACGGCTGCGGCTTAATGAGCGTATCATCTTTGAGCATCCGTTCCATCATCTCCGCTGCCATCTCCTTCGGACACAAGCCGTAAAGCACGGCAAGCGAATTGGTATGCCAGCTGTAATACAGCGCGGAAACATTCTGCGGCAGCCAGTCATTCGGAGTATAGGTATCATTTACTCCGTCAAAATAAAGTCCCTTTTCTTCATCATATAATGTCTGATGAAAGGCAGTTTGAAAAGCAGCCGCCCGTTTTTGGTATAAATCTGCATGAGAATCATCCGAAAGCCACCGCTCTATTTTTTCTGCCAATCGCAGTCCCTGGTAATAAAACGCGGATAACACACCCTGTCCGAGCGCTTTCGGGGGATGGTGCATGTTATTTCCGTCCACCATCAGCCAATCCACAAACATATAGTCCGGCGGATTGTCGATGATGCCGCTTTCTCCGACATAGCCGGAAAAACGCTCCAAAAGCTTTTCCATAGTCGGCTTTGCGTACACAATCATTGTCTGATCACCGCTATATAAATAGTAATCATAAAGCATCTGAATCCAAAGCATACTGTAGGTGGTATGGAACATTTTATAATCGTGACACGCAAGATAGTCTGCTGTCCGGACAAGATCAAACCGGGTTAATTCCGGATTGCCGTAGGTCATGTAATTCATCAGACTGGCAATCATATAGTCGCCGGTGCAGCCTAAATTTTCCTGGTGCATCGGACTGTCCAGCTCCAGCGTCTGTTTACAAATTTTTAAAGTATGCTTCCCAAGCTCGTAAATCTCGTTTAAAGCTTGCTCCGAGCAGGAAAAACTGCCGTTTTCCGGACATGGATAATGCGTGAAAAGGAAAGCAACATCCTCCACTGTGACCGGATCGTCACAAAAGCGGATCAACTCAAGTTTAAACATTCCGCAGCTGACCATCCGGAGTCCTCGAAAATCCACCGAACCCTTACCGTATAGAATTTCAGAGGACATTCCGACCGGCTCTTTTTCGTATCCCTTAATCACAATCATGTATTCCGCATGCTCCGGCGCATTTACCCGGAAATGATAGTAGCCGGCATAGACCTTGTCTAATTCAAAGACGCGGCAGCTTCCGTCCTGTTCCTCCCGGCATGGAATGATTTTTTCCTCCACTAAATTTTCAATCGGAGAGGGGCGCATGTTTCTTTTGCTCGGAATGACGACAGAGCTTCCCCACCGGTCGGATAAAACCGTCATATCCGTTTTATTGACCGCCGTTCGCTGACGGTTCAGCCGCGACTCCCATGTCTTATCCGCAGAGATTGTTTCCTTTGTTCCGTCCTCAAACAAAACCTCCGCCTCAAGCATAAAGCCGCCGTGTCCCCATGAGGTTTCACTCTGCACCGTCGGAATCAGCGGAACAAGTGCATAAAACTCCGCTGTCTGCATATCCGTTTTAATCTCATAGGAATTATAATAGCAGTAGGGCATTGTGCCGTCATATCCATAGTCGCCGCCGTGACAAACAGGTCCCTGCCCCACATAGTCTCCGTTGAAGTACAAAAGATACTTTGCGTCTGCTGATATGTTGATCTGCATTTTCACAGCCTTTTTTGAAAAATGATAGGTTTTCCGAAACTCTGCACAGCAATAGCGCATATTTTGTTCCTTTGAAAATAAAGTACAAAATGTTTTTTGTTCCATTGGATATTGTGTCTGATCTATCCATATCCATTGTTTCATAATTTTTGCTCCTAAAAACTATTTCACTATAAATCCTGCAAAGCTATAAGGGGGCATATCAGACAGGATCACCTTATCCTGTTCCAGTCTGCCGCTGCAATTGATAAATTCAATATCTGTGTATTCCCTGTCAAGCTCTGCCACCGGCTCAAAAATTTCGTCGGCAAACATGTTCCAAAGTCCGACCGCCATGGACGAGCCGTCTTTTTTCGACATGATATATAAATCCGGATTCCCGGCAGAATAAGCCGGCAGTTTTTCTCCTCCGAACAGCTCCACAGCATGCTTTAACTGTGCTGAGCGCAGATAGCTGCTATAAACATGTCTGCCAAACAGGCTGTTTTTCAGATTGCCGCGGTTTGCATAGGCAGAAAAACCAAACACCAAAAACTGCTGTCCGTCTGCATTTTTATAGTAATACGAGCCAATGGTTCTTTTTACCTCAATGACTTCCTTTTCAAATGCGATCAGATGAGACTGAATCTGTGCATCCTCCTTGACAGTGATATCATATGCATCAATATCCCCCGCATAATTGTTGTCAAACAGGTCAAAATATTCCCGACTAACCCGGTATTGCTCACCAACCGACACAAGACCCGTGTCAATTCCCTGCTCCTGCAAAATTTCAGCCGCGCGAAGATCGATGATCAAACCTTTTTTCATCGCCTCCGGAGAAACCATTTTTACATTTTCTGCAAAGGCAATTCCGCATACGCCCTCGCCGTCCCAAATTGTCGGAATGCTGTTTTCCGAAATCATTTTCGCAGCAAGGGGGAAGAAAAATTCAAAAATTTCTCCGCCGTTTCCCTCAAAATTCTGAGGAATCACCATATCGTTGAATTTCTCCATTCGCTCATAAACCCGGACACCGCATGCCGTTTTATTCTGAAAATGCGTTTCGATCTCCTGATATAGAGATCGGTTTTTCTCGTGCCGCAGGATGTAGCCATCCTCTGTTCCCGGCTTTGAGGTGTAGTCAATGGCATATTTTAAGATTCCCTTTAAATCACCCGAGGCACGCAGAGCAGTATCAAAAAGCTCAACAAAGCTTGCCGGGCATGCTGTTCTCGGACGCGGAAACGGATCGCCCTCAGACATGGTCTCAATCTCACCGCTCCAGCTTTGCTCCATTCGCTCTGCCTCAATAACGCTTTGCAGGGTATTTCCCCACGATTTGAACGGCACCCAGTACGGCGCGCCGGTCAGCCGCATAAACGGCTCTGTATTTCCGGCAAATACTTTTGCAAGCGTTGCAAAATCAATTCCGTCAAAATCCCAGTTTGGCATGCAGGCACAAGCGCCCATCCGGATGTTCGGATTGACAGCATCCACAGCCTTTCGCATATCCTTGGCAAACAGCTCTAAATAATATCCCTTGGATTTCTGCCATGCCGTACGGTATTTGCTCTCTCCGCCCCAAAGAACCTTTTTTCTCAATTCCTCGCGGCTGATTTCCTCGCCCAAAAGCTCACAGGTGTATTTCATATGATTTTCACATGCACAGCCAAACCCAAAATCATGAAAACCGTAGGTCATGTCGTCATCATACATAATTAAATCCACACCGCAGGAGGCAACCTCTGCCGCATACTCGCCTGCAAATTTCCGAAACGCGTCATCCGACGGGCAGAGGATTCCGTTCTGATCGGAAACAACCCCGTCAATGCCGGTCATATGGATATAGTCGCTCTTTCCTAAAATGATAAATGCCCAGACCCATGCGCCGACCTCAAAGCCGTGTGCATGAAAAAATTCGCAGTTTTCTTTCAGGGCTTTCATTTCTTTCTTCCGCCCCTCCGGGTCGGTGTGGTACTTTCCAAGCGCTAAAAACACCCTTTTTGCATCCAGCCGCTTAAGACTCTCCAGAATGCTTTCCAGTCCCATCTCCTGCGCAGTCATGTTGATAATCGGTACAGATACCTTGTACATTTTCTCCACTCCCATAAAATATTCATTGATACCCTTATTATACATGCTCTGATCAGAAAAAAATAGTCACTATCTTCCCTATTTTATATAAAATCTTCCTGAAGAAAAAGGTCAAAAAAGAGCTCAGGACGCTCTGTGCCTTTTTTGACCTTCCCTCTACAATTGATCAATTTCCTTCATCAGAACCTCTACCGCGTCTGATTCCGGAATTTTTGTTTTGATAATTTCGCCATGCCGGAAAAGAATACATTCTCCCTTACCGCCGGCAATGCCGATATCTGCCTCCCTTGCCTCACCGGGGCCGTTGACGGCGCATCCCATCACAGCCACCTTAATCGGCTTTTCAATCTGACTGATCCGCTTTTCCACTTCGTTTGCAATTTGAATCAAATTGATCTGTGTTCTGCCGCAGGTGGGGCAGGAAATCAATTCAGCGCCGGATTTCCGGAGCTTTAAAAGCTTCAGGATTTTCTTTGCAGCATAAACCTCCTCAACCGGATCTGCCGTTAACGATACACGGATAGTATCGCCGATTCCCTCCGAAAGGAGCGCACCGATTCCGATTGCAGATTTTAAAACGCCTTCCGCCATTGTTCCTGCCTCGGTCACACCGACATGCAGCGGAATATCTGACTGTGCATGAAATTTCCGGTACGCTGCAAGCATGGTCGGAAGATCGGACACCTTCATTGACACCACAATATCGGAGAAATTCAGCCCGTCCAGAATTGCAATATGCCGGAACGCACTCTCCACCAGTGCGTCTGCCGTCGGCTTTTGATACTTTTTTAGCAGATCCTTTTCCAAAGAACCGCCGTTCACGCCGATCCGGATGGGAATATTCCGTTCCTTTGCCATTTCAACAATTTCCCGAACCCGGTCACGGCTGCCGACATTGCCCGGATTGATCCGCACCTTATCGACCCCGTTTTTCATACACAACAGCGCCAGCCGATAATCAAAATGAATATCGGCAACCAGCGGAATATGGATTCCCTCTTTGATTTTCTTCACCGCCATTGCCGCCTCGGTGTCCGGAACGGCAACGCGGATAATCTCACAGCCTGCAGCCTCCAGGCGCAGAATCTGTTCAATTGTTTTTTCTGCATTCCGGGTGTCGGTATTGGTCATAGACTGGATTGAAATCTCCGCACCGCCGCCAACCGGAACGTTTCCTACAAACACTTTCCTTGTCATTTGAATCTCCTATCTTCCCATCAATCTGAAAATATCCTGAAAGAATATCACCACAGCAAAGCCTAAGAGCAGCATTAAACCAATCATATGCACAATACCCTCTTTATCTGCCGGTACAGGCTTTCCGCGGATCAGCTCAATCAGCATAAAGAATATTCTGCCGCCATCCAGTGCAGGGAGCGGCAGCAGATTGAGTACCCCCAGATTAATGGCCAGCATGCCGATCAAAAACAGAACGTTTAATGCTCCATAATCTGATTTTACAGCAGTATCAACCGCACTTGCTACACCCACCGGACCGGAAAGCTGATCAATGCCGGAGCTTCCGCGCACCAGATCCCAAAGCGCCCGATACACCATTTTTACCACATAACAGGTATAATACCATGCCTGGGAAATCGTATTTTTCACTCCCAGCGGCTCCTGCTTGGCTGTAAAACCTAAAATATACCGCTCTGTGCTTTGCTCTTTTCCGATATATTCCGCAGAACGCGCTCTCATTTCCTCGGAATAAGACAAAAATCGTTTCCTTTCCGTTCCGTTTATCTCATCTGTAATCCAGACACCGTCCTCCTGGTACTGCTGCTTTGTTTTTTGCAGAGACGGTCTGATGGTAAAATCCAGCGTTTCAGATCCGCGCCGGACTGTCACCTCCACCTCCTGCTCCGCACTGCCCAGGGCAGCGGAAATATCCTGAAAGTATGCAATTTTCTGTCCGTTTACCCGGATGATCCGGTCTCCCTCCCGAATACCGCTGTCTGTAATATAGGCGCGTTCATCTATTGCCTCGACAACCGGTACGGCAACCGATTTTGACGGCAGCTGCATCGGAACTACAATCAGAAAAACCAGAAAACCCAGAATTAAATTAAACGCTGCGCCTGCCGCTGCAACCGCAAAGCGTTTCCATAATTTCTGGTTGCTGAAGGCACGCGGATCATCGTTGGCTTCATCCTCGCCGTCCAGCCTGCAATAACCGCCCACTGGAAATGCCCGCAGAGAATAAAGAGTTTCACCCTTTTGCTTTTTCCAGAGCGCCGGTCCCATACCGACTGCAAATTCCAGCACCTTTACCCCCACCAGCTTGGATACGATAAAATGTCCAAACTCATGCAGTGTGATCATGAATAAAAATATGATCATTGTAAGAATTCCAGCGATCAATATCATCAACTCCTAAATTTTGCATAAATTTCCTGCTTCACTGCCCGATCTGCTTCTAAAATCTGCGAAAGCTCCGGATGTTCGATCTGCTTTGCCGACTCCATCGCATGTTGAATCACTTCAGATATTTCCAGATACCGGATTTTTTTCTTTAAGAACAGATCCACTGCCGCCTCCTCAGCCGCACTAAACACGCAGGGTAAAATTCCGCCATGTTTTCCGGCATGATATGCTAACCTAAGCGCATAAAACGTATCTGTGTCCGGTTCCTGGAAGGTCAGCTCGGAATACTTTTTAAAATCCAACTCATTTCCGCGCATCGGCAGGCGGTTCGGATAGGTCAGGGCATACTGAATCGGCAGGCGCATATCCGGCGCGCCCAGCTGTGCTATCACTGCATTGTCCTGATATTCCACCATAGAATGCACCACGCTCTGGCGGTGTACCAGTACCTCAATCTGATCCATTTCCACTCCGAAAAGCCATTTTGCCTCAATCGTTTCCAACCCCTTATTCACTAAGGTGGAGGAATCAATTGTGACCTTTGCGCCCATATTCCAATTGGGATGCTTTAGCGCCTGCTCCGGTGTGATATGCTCTAACTCCTCTTTTTTCTTTCCGAAAAACGGGCCGCCAGATGCCGTCAGGAGAATTTTTTTGATTTCTCCGTGGCTTCTGCATCCCTCTAAGGACTGAAAAATTGCAGAATGCTCACTATCCACCGGCAGGAGCGATACTCCATATTCCTTTGCAAGCTTTGTGACAAGGTGTCCCCCTGTCACCAGTGTTTCTTTATTTGCAAGCGCAATATTCTTTTTCTCCCGGATTGCCGCAAGGGTTGGTTCCAAGCCGGAAATGCCCACCACAGCCGTAACCACAGTTTGCGCCTCTGGCGCGGTTGCAGTCTCAATCAGTCCGTCCCTTCCGGAAACCACCCGAACCGGAAGATCGGAAAGGCGTACCCTCAATTCCTCTGCCGCCTGTTCTGAAACAGCGCAGACAAGCTTCGGGCGAAATTCTCTTGCCTGCTCCTCCAAAAGCTTAATATTAGAGTAGGCAGAAATTGCCTCTACCCGGATGCCGGGATAAGCACGCACAATTTCCAAGGTCTGCGTGCCGATCGACCCGGTTGATCCGATTATAGATATTTTATGCTCAAAGTTCATTTTTATAACGCGATCCTTTCTATCGGTTGACGTACATTAAAAAATAATAAACCAGCGGCGTCACCACAATCACACTGTCAAACCGATCCAACACACCGCCGTGTCCCGGCAGAATTGACCCGAAATCCTTGACGCCGCAGTCCCGTTTAATAACCGACGCTGCCAGATCGCCAAACTGCGACATAATGGATGCGATCACCCCTAAGATCATCAGCTTCTGATAGCGGATTCCGGCAATCGATTCCATGCTGCGAAAGTGTTCCAAAATCCAGAAATACAGCCATGCGCTCAAAATTGCCACAACCACACCGCCGATTGCTCCCTCTACCGTCTTTTTCGGACTGACCGAGGGGATCAGCTTGTGCTTTCCAAAAAAACGTCCGGCAAAATACGCGCCGGTGTCAGTCATCCAGGAAAACAGGAACACCAAAAGAACCGCTTCAATCCCGTAATCGGATCGGATCTGCATTAACGGAAGTAAAAACAGCGTGATAAAATAGGTCGCAAATGCAGAGCTATAGAGCTTTTCATAGTGAACCTCCGGGTGCAGATATACACTCAAAATCAAATAGAGTATAATCGAAAGAATGATATAAAGCTGCGCCGCATGATGGTATGCACCCCATAAAATCAGCGCGGAATTGATCATGCCGACTGCCGCAACCCAACGGTTTGCCTTGGTTGCCTTATAAAGCTCAAACAATACGGCAAAAATAATCACTGTTGCCGCACAGTGAAACACAACCGTATTCGAAAAGAGGATCAGAAATAAAAACACCAATCCGATCATTGCCGTTAAAATTCTCTGCCACATACTGCCCCTCCTCACACACCGCCGAACCGTCTCGAACGGTTTTGAAAATCATAAATTGCCTGATATAAATCCTCTTTCTTAAAATCCGGCCATAGCTTTTTCGTAAACCAAAGCTCCGAATATGCCGCCTGCCAAAGCAGGAAATTACTCAAACGTTCCTCGCCGCTTGTACGGATAATCAAATCCGGATCAGGCTGACCGCCGGTGTAGAGCGCATTTGAAAAAGCCTTTTCGTCAATCTCCTCCAAAGTCATTTCCCCGTTCTGCACTTTTTTTGAAATCGCCCCGACAGCATGCAGCATTTCCTCGCGCGAGCCATAATTGAGAGCAATATTCATCACAATTCCGGTATTATTCTTTGTAAAATTCTCGGTCTTGATAATCTGCTCCTGAATCTCCTGACTAAGCTCCTTTCTCGAACCAATCGCCCGGATGACGACATTTTCCCCCGCCAGAGAATTCTCCGCATCGCGCAGATAATCTAAAAGCAGGTTCATTAAATAGTCCACTTCCTCTTTCGGACGTTTCCAATTTTCAGTTGAAAACGCATAAACCGTGATATATCCGATACCGATCCTGTTACATTCTGTCACAATTTTTTTAAGCGTTTCTGCCCCCATTGAGTGTCCGGCGCTGCGCGGCAGGCGACGCTTTTTTGCCCAGCGCCCATTTCCGTCCATAATCACTCCGATATGACGCGGCAGTCTGCCAAAATCAATTTCCTGTTCTATTTTTTTGTTTCTGCCAAACATAGCCTCACCCCTGTACACTAACCCAAAAAGGGGGTGTAAAAAAGAGTACAGAACAGTCTGTGCCTTTTTTACATCTCCAGCATTTTATACCTCTAAGATCTCTTTCTCTTTTCCCGCTGTAATCTCATCAATTTCTTTGATGTGTGCATCGGTCAGGGTTTGAATATCCTTTTCAATTCCCTTTAATTCATCTTCTGTGATTTCGGATTTCTTTTTCTGATCCTTGTACATGTCCATTGCATCGCGGCGGACATTCCGGATCTGCACCTTTGCCTCCTCCGAATACTTTTTCACCAGCTTTACTAATTCTTTTCTTCTTTCCTCTGTTAAAGGCGGAAAGCTTAAACGGATCACCTTACCGTCGTTCTGCGGTGCAATCCCAAGATCGGATTTTTGGATTGCTTTTTCGATTTCCTTTAAAACAGACACATCCCACGGCTGAATTACAAGCATTCTCGGCTCCGGAGAGGAAATGGATCCCACCTGTGCCACCGGCGTCATTGTTCCGTAATAATCAATTGCAACCTTATCCAAAACCGTTGCGTTCGCTCTGCCGGCACGGATTGTTTTTAACTCCGATGCAAAGCCCTCAATTCTTCTGTTCATTTTTTCTTCAATTTCTGGATATTTTCCCATTTCTTTTTCCTCCTTTTTATTCTCTGTTTCCGTCTCTTGATACCAAAGTTCCGATTCTTTCACCCTCTACAGCACGGACAATATTTTTCGGATCGTCCAGCCCGAACACTAAAATCGGCATATTATTATCCCGGCACATAGACGCTGCCGTTGAATCCATCACACCCAGCTCCCTGCCGAGAATATCGTTAAAGGAAAGTGCATCAAAGCGTTTTGCATCCGGATTTATATTCGGGTCGGAATCGTATACGGCATCTACCTTTTTTGCCAGCAGAATAATATCTGCATCCGTCTCTACGGCACGAAGCGCCGCCGCAGTATCCGTCGACATAAACGGACTGCCTGTTCCGCATCCGAAAATCACCACTCTGCCCTTTTGCAGATGACGGATTGCTTTTCCGCGGATATACGGCTCGGCAATCGAATTCATCGTAATTGCCGTCTGCACTCTTGTTTCCACTCCGGCATGCTCCAAAGCCGAGCAGAGCGCCAGTGCATTGATGGTGGTTGCGAGCATGCCCATATGATCTGCACGCGTTCTGTCCATGTTCTCACTGCTTCTTCCTCTCCAGAAGTTGCCGCCGCCGACCACAATCGACACCTGCACCCCCATATCGGTCACTTTTTTGATATTTTCCGAAATGCTTGCAAGCGTTGCCTCATCCAAGCCAAAATGATTTTCACCGGCAAGCGCCTCTCCGCTTACCTTAAGCAGAACCTTTTTGTATTTCGCACCCATAGATTTCCTCCTGATTCACAGCATTGTTTTTTTCTATTATACCATTATTTTTTCATATTTGCAACCACTTTTCCAAACTTTGCAGATTTTTTTATGGTATAATCCTTCCAAATTCGGAAAGTCTAAAAATAATATCAAAAAAGAAAGGGTGACTGGATGAAACAGTATATTGAAATAACCGACATTTTTGCGCGTGAGGTGTTGGATTCGCGCGGCAATCCGACCGTAGAGGCAGAGGTTTACACCGAGCTCGGATATGGCAGAGCAATCGTTCCCTCCGGTGCATCTACTGGTGTGTTTGAGGCGGTGGAACTGCGCGACGGCGATAAAAGCCGTTATCTCGGCAAAGGAGTTAAAAACGCAGTGGAGCATGTGAACACAAAAATTGCAGACTGTATCGTTGGAATGAATGTTTTAGACCAGCGCGCTTTGGATTTAAAGCTCTGCAAACTGGACGGCACACCGAACAAGGGAACACTTGGCGCAAATGCGATTTTAGCGGTCTCCTTAGCCGCTGCGCATGCGGCGTCGAATGCCTTAAAAATTCCGCTCTACCGCTACGTCGGCGGTGTGAATGCGCATCTTCTGCCCGTTCCGATGATGAATATTTTAAACGGCGGAGCGCATGCAAACAACAATGTGGATATTCAGGAATTTATGATTATGCCGGTCGGCGCAAAATGCTTTCGGGAGGGACTGCGGCTGTCAAGCGAAGTATTCCACCATTTAAAATCGCTTTTAGCAGAGGAAGGACACACCACCTCAGTGGGAGATGAAGGCGGCTTTGCGCCGAATCTTCCGGCAGACGAGGCAGCCTTGGAGGCAATTACCAAGGCGATCGAACGTGCCGGTTATCAGCCTGGAACAGAGTTTCGGATTGCAATTGACGCGGCGTCCAGTGAATGGATTCAACCGGACGGCACATACAAGCTTCCGAAATCCGGCATTCTGCGCACCAAAGGCGAAATGATCGACTACTGGGAAGATCTTATAAACCGTTTTCCGATTGCCTCCATCGAGGACGGACTCGCCGAGGACGACTGGGAGGGCTGGCAGGAATTAACGCGACGTTTGGGTGATAAGGTTCAGTTGGTCGGTGATGACTTATTTGTCACCAACCCGGAACGCTTAAAAAAAGGAATTTCTCTCGCGGTTGCCAATTCGATTCTGGTCAAGGTGAATCAGATCGGAACGCTTTCCGAAGCCATTGACGCAGTGGAGATGGCACATAAAGCAGGCTATACCGCCGTTTTGTCTCACCGGAGCGGAGAAACAGAGGATACGACCATTGCCGATCTTGCGGTTGCCTTAAATGCAGGTCAGATCAAAACCGGCGCGCCCTCACGCACCGACCGCGTGGCAAAATACAACCAGCTTTTGCGGATTGAACAGGAATTATCCTACACAGCAGAATACCATACCCCATTTAAATCTTAAAAAAATCCCGGTCTCTCGCCATAAGAGACCGGGGTTCTTTAATTGGTTCTGCTGGGAGCAACCCCATAGAATTTTTTAAAGGCATTGGAAAATGCTGCAACCGAAGAAAATCCCACTTCTTCTGCCACACTTGTGACAGACTCACCGGCAGAAAGCCTTGCCATCGCCATATTCATCCGGAACTGCTTTAAATACTGATACGGCGTGATCTGATAGCGTTTTTGAAAATTCCGGATCAGCTGATTTTCCGAAAGCGCTGAAATTCTGCAAAGCGTCTCTAAAGAAACCGGCTCGCCGTAATGCTTCTGCATATAGGAAATCACTCCTGAAAGTGCACCGTCACCCTTGGAAAACACAGCCTCCTGCTCCGAAAACAGCATCAGAATTTCCGCTGTTTTCAGACGGATCATCCCGGAAACCTCTCCGCCCTCTTTTCCATTCACAATGTCGGTGACCCCATGCTTTTTCAGATAGGCTTGAAGCAAGCTGAAAAACTCCTTCATCACATCATTCTCCTCCGCTTCAAACAGCCTTTCCCGAAAGGAAATCTCCTGGACATAAAAATCAATATAAAACTGCCGCACAGTTTTTTTCGGATCAAGAGAAAAGCAGAGCGGAAGATTTGCCGGAAGCAGATAAAACCTGCCGGGCAGAAAATCCACCTGCTGACGGTTTGTCTGGCAGGAAACCCCCTCGTCGAAGAAATAGTAAATCCGATTCATAAGATTCGTGCGATTTACATTTTCCAGCCACCAGGAGGCTTGCAGCGTTGCATAGCCAAAGGAAAAAATGCCGATCTGCTCCGGACGAAGCATAAAATTTCCCCCTTTTACTGAATTTCTACCATCTGATGACAGATAAACCTTTCTACCCGGAATTTGAGCGTTCCGTTTTCAAAGGTAAACGGAATTTCCTCCATCTGCGGTACAAGTCTTACATGGCTGATTGTTTCTTCCGGCAGGCGGATGGAAAAATCAGTATGCCAGATTTCCGGCAGATCCTCAATTGCCTCCACATGATCGCCGCGCTTTGCCGGAGACGCATAGAGCATATGCAGAACATAGCGATTCTCCTGCTTTGCAAGCGATACGATTCCCTGCTGATAGAGATTTGTTTCCAGCGTTTTCTCCAAAAGCCGGTCAATTGCTGCAATGGCAAGCTTTTTATAAATACTGCTGCCGTCTGTTGCATAGTTTGCAAACAGCTGCCAGGAGCAGTAAATACCGTCTGCGCCCTCGGTCATGCCCGGAGAGAGGTATTCGCCGCTTGAGGGCGCATGCTGGTGCGAGCAGAAATGCAGATTTGTCCGGTTAAAATACGGACGGATTTTTTTCACAAGCTCACAGCCGTCTGACAGACGAACTGTTTCACTTTTCTGGTACATTACATAGTTTGCCGCCGGAAGTCCTAATTCCTCTGCGTCTGCATAGGTCGGCTCATATTCGCAGGTTTTTACATATTCTGCACCCAGCCGGAACGCAAGCTGATTGTTTTCATCCAGTCCGGACCGCCCGGTTGCAAAAATTTTTCCGCCGTTTTTCACAAACTCCGAAAGCTTTTTCTTTAACTTCTCTGAAATCGAGATCACATCCGGCAGAATAATCAGCTTATATTTTGAAAAGTCTGATTCATAATCCAGCACCTGATACAGATATTTTCCCTCGTTTAAGATTCTGGAAACACCAATATCATGCTTTGCAAGCACACTTAAATCCATCTCCTGCTGTTCCACTCCGTATGCCTCGGAGGAAAGTACTCCAATATCGCATATGTACTCTGTGTTCGTGAGCCAGGGTTCTGCCTGTTCAATTTTTTCATATGCCTTTCCGATATTTTCATAGGTCAGACGATCCATTTTTCCGTTCGGATGCAGCTGATCGCCAACAGAAATTCTTGCGCCCAAGGCTGCGCCGACTGCCGCCTCATACCAGAGTGCATTTGCCGTTTTATAGCCGCCGAATTCGCCCCATGTGCCGTGGAAACGTCCGGTCATGGAAAGATAGTCGCGTCCCAGTGTCTGTGCGTACCGGGTGCTTATTTGTGCGTCGTCATATCCCCATCCGCCGGTAGGCAGAGACTCAATTTCCAGATGACTGTTCCGGTTCATAATGTCGTATCTGCCGCGCGCAATATGTCCGCCGTTGTGGAAGATCGGCAGCTTTTTATATTTATATACTGCTTCTTCAATCCTCTTGGTATAGTTGTTGTAAACTCTCTGCGCCTGTTCCCAGACATTTCTCCGGTCTGTCGGGTCTTTACCCTCGCGAATCAGCTCTGCCTGACAGGTCTTACAATAACATGGTCTTGGTGCGGAAATATCCAAAAAAATACCGTCTGCATCATATTTCTGAACAACTTCTTCCACCTGCTTTGCAAGATATTCTAAATACCCTGTGTTAAAGCAAAGCACATGAAAGCCCGGATGCACCAAATCCGGAGAAACCGGCTTTCCGTCCAGCTCTCCGATATACCACCATTCCGGGTGTTTCCGGAATGCCTTTTCATCCAGTCCTGCCGAGAGATAAACCGGGGTTTTCACGCCGATTTCATGTGCCGCCTCAATCTGCGCACCCAAAAGGTCAAAGGACAGGTGCGGATGCATTTCGTTTGCCTCACTCGGATGGTATGCCCATCCATGATGGCATTTTGAAAAGACAGTGATCGAATTCACATGTCCTAATTTCAGCATCTCCTGAAACTGTTCCTTCTGAAACTGACTTCCGATTCCCTCAATTGCCTCACTTGTGTGAAAATCTAAATGTACTTGTCTGAAATTCAAACAAATCGCCTCCTTTTTCACCATTGTAGCATAAGAAAGCAAAAATGTATATACTCAAAATCACTTTTTTGTTGCTCAAAATCACCATTTTAGCTAAAGCCTTTGCTTTTGCAGATACCGTTTCACTTCCTGAATATACACCTCTCCGATTTTACTCAAAACACTTCTCTTTTTCACAATATAGCCAATCTGCATAGTCGAATTCGGGTTGTGATCGTCCGATTCAAACGGAACAGCGATATAGTCGCTGCCGTTTAATTCCTCACAGATAATTCCGGAGCAGAGCGTATAGCCGTTTAACCCTACCATCAGGTTCAGCATGGTGGAGCGGTCGGAGGTTTTGATCATGCGCGGATATTCGTTTGTGCTTAAAATTTCCTCCGAAAAATAGAATGATCCCTGTTCTCCCTGTTCAAACGAAAGACAGGGATAGTCCGCAAGCTCGGAAAAGCTGATGGATTCCTTTTTTGCCAGCGGATGATTTTTCCAGATATAAACATATGCCGTACAGTGGATCAGATCGTGAAATTCCAGTTCCCTATACCGGAAAATTTTCTGAAAAATCTGTTTATTAAAATCATTAATATATAAAATTCCGATTTCGCTTTTTAAGCTGCTGACATCATGAATGACATCCGCCGTTTTCACCTCACGCATCGCAAACTCATAATGCAGTGTGTCAAACTGTTTCACAGTCTCCACAAACGCTTTGACTGCAAAGGAATAATGCTGCGAGGAAACGCCGAATTTGCGCTTGATATTTGCCGGATCAGTATATTTCCGGCTTAAAAGCTCATATTGCTGATACAGCTGACGGGCATAAATTAAGAACTCCTCTCCCTCTGCAGTCGGGTGCGCCCCTCTCCCTGTCCGGTCAAACAGCGTGATTCCGACTTCGCTTTCCAGCTCCCGGATGGCGCTGGTGAGCGCCGGCTGGGAAATAAAAAGCGATTCCGCCGCCTTATTCATAGAGCCGAGGTTTGCAATGGTAATTGCATATAAAATCTGCTGCAATGTCATTCCCTATTCCTCCTTAACCACAAATGCAGACGGCTCATAAAAGACCGCCCTCATCCGCTTTTCCCTGCAATACTTCTCGATATATTCCTGCGCTCCGCGGCTTGGGTTTTTCAAAGAAAAGCTCTGTCCCCCGCATGCGTCATGCAGATGCAGCTCTGCCGAAAATTGCTCCGAAAGAACTTTTTTCAGCTCTATGACCTCATCTATATTCAATATTTTCATCGCCCGTTCCTCCGATCTATATTGCTATCATAACATATTTTTTCCGGTATTGCAATATCTCATCCAAATTTTGTGGGTTGTCTGTGTGTTACAGATATGTTAAAATAAAAGAGCAAGTCGGAATTCATTTTTGAGGTGAACATTATGAAAAGAATCATTCTGATTGTTTTATTTACACTTTTTCCGGCGGCTGCTTCTGCATCGGAAGCGCCGGTGGACATCAAGCTGAACGGTGAGCGGCTTTTCCACGATACGGAAATTATTTTATCAGACGGCAGAGTGTATGCGCCGGTACGCTTTATCAGCCAGGCATTTTCCTGCCAGGTAGATTGGGATGGACAAAATGTCCTTTTAGAAATGCCCGGACTGTCTGCAAAAATCCCGGTCGGGAAAACAACTGCAACCGTCAACGGCAAGGCTTACTCCCTCACCAATGCCGCCTGGATTGCAGACGGAAGAACCTATCTTCCGATCCGGAGCATTGCAGAGCTGTTTGGTGCGGAGGTTTCCTGGGACAACACAAAAAAAAGCGTTCTCCTGACGCATCCGGGCATTACTGTTCCGGAGGATTGTATTGACCGCAGCTACTCCGACGACGATTTAGACTGGTTATCCAAAATTGTGCACGCCGAGGCACAGGGTGAAGAACACACCGGAAAAATTGCCGTTGCAAATGTGGTTTTAAACCGTGTGCAGAGCAGTGAATTTCCGGACAGCGTCTATGATGTTATTTTTGACCGGAGGTATGGGGTACAGTTTACACCCACAGCAAACGGAGCAATCTACAACAACCCGTTGTCAAGCTGTGTGCTTGCTGCAAAGGAGGCGCTCTACGGCGCGTCACCGGTCGGAGAATGTCTATACTTTTTTAACGACAAGATCGCCGCAAGCTCCTGGATCTCCCAAAACCGTTCCTACTATACAACGATCGGAAATCACAAATTCTATCTTTAAAATGGAATGTAAAAAAAGAGTGCAGAACGCTCCAAACGCGCCCGACGGTGTACCGGCGTACTCCGGGCGGCGCGTTTGGAGCGCAGTGCGAGGGCAATCATTAAGGAAATCCGCAAAATATGCGGATTTCAACCCAAATCATCTATGTTCAGGACATGGAAGCCCCCAAACAGTCTGTGCCTTTTTTGACACCCCCTATTGCAGTATTTCTACCTGTTCTACCTCTCCGAACGTCTGCGCATAGCCGTTGTCGATACCGATGGTATCTCCATAGAGGATTTTCTTTCCGGATTGCGCGTAAATTCCCTTTTCGTTCATTCTCCCCGGTGTTTCCATCGTGATATAAAGATCATAGTTATCCGGATACTAAGAAAGTACAAAGCTGCCATCCTCCAGCTGCACCAGCTCCTCTGCCGGCCGCTGCTCAATTGCCACAATATTTCCAAGCGTCTCTCCCTTTTCCGCATCCACCAGATCTTCCTTGTTCTTTTCAATTGCTTCAACCGACTGCTGCCGAACCTTTCGGATACATAGGGTATACCGAATGGTTGCGTCTGCGGTATCCATGCTTTTTGTCTTATGCATTTTGGAAGCCGCCGCAGCTGCTGCAAGCACAATCAGCAAAATGACAAGCAAATCAATCAGATTCAGCCTTCCAAGCAATCTGCCCTTTTCATCTATCACTTTCATTCCGACACCTCCAATACATATCCGCTGCACTTATACCGCTGACTCTCCAGCCATAAACCCTTACCGACATTCACCTTTTCACTCTCCGGCACCTCCACCGTCAGATAAAGATCGTAACGCTCCGGGATCTCCACCTTCCGGATCTTTCCGTCCTTTTGTGAAAAGGCATCCTTGCTTGCCGGGCGCGATTCTACGCTTTTTAAAACGCCAAATTCCTTTTTCTGTGCGCCGTCCCAAAGCTGATCTCCCTCCTGCATCACAGAGAGAAAGCCCTCCCTTTTCTCCGTTACCTCCAGCACAATTGTTTTCGTTCCTTCCTCTGCCGGCTTGCTGATTTTACGGGCATACAGCATTCCTGCCGCGATCACAGCTGCCAGGAACAAAATAATCAGTAGGTCGATTACATTCAGTTTCTTCTTCATCTGGATTCTCCTTCCGTCGCTTCCCCGACATCCTCTGCCAGTTCGTCATAGATTTTTTCAACCTTTTTCGCCATTTCTGACGCCATAAATTTTTCCTTCACAATTTTTCTTCCGTAGTCGCCGAATTGCTTCTGTGCCAGCGGATTCTGAATCAGCCGGATCACCGCCATAGAAAAAGCAACTGCGTCATTCGGATCTACTAAAATACCGCTGATTCCCTGCTCAATTACCTCGGACGGACCGCCGGATTTTGTCGCAACCGCCGGCTTTCCGATACTCATGCCCTCAATCAGGGAAATACTCAAAGCCTCATGCTCCGAGGTCAACGTCAGGATATCCATCATGTTCACTGCATCGGTAACATCCGGAAGATAGCCGGTAAAGAGAACACGCTCTCCCAGAGGCTCTGCCTGTTTTTCCAGCTCCGTCCGGAGGCTGCCGTCTCCAACGATCATAAAGAGCGTGTCCGGGCATGCCGTTGCAATAAACTTAGCCGCCTCTAAAAACATCGCATGGTTTTTGACCGGCTCTAACCTTGCCACAATTCCAACCACTGTTGCCGTATCCGGAATATTATGCTCCTGGCGCAAAAGTCTTCGTTCCTGCAAAGAGTATTCCCGGAGCGGTGTGATTCCGTTATAGACAATCCGGAGCTTATCTGCCTTGATCCCATCCTGTAAAAGATTTTCCATCACCGCCTCCGAAACAGCAATGACCCGGTCGCTTAAGGCATTATTCAAAAACTGATACACAAAACGCTTAACATGCCGTTTCGGCGGTTCTAAGCAATGCCGGGTATTCACCACCGGAATTTTTTCCAGCCTTGCGGCAATTCTTGCAGAAAGGCTTGCATGCGTATGCACCACGTCCGGTTCTTCCCGGATCATGATTTCTCTCAATTCCCGGATGCCCGGAACGGAAAAGGACTGATCCGCAATTTTTTCTGCCGTCACCACCCGAACGCCGGTTTCCTCCGCCATTGGAATCAATGCCGATCCAGCCGGCAAAACTACAACCATTTCAAACCGTTCCCGGCAATAGGTTTTCAGATAGTTCAAGAGCCAAATTCCTGCACCGCCGACATTCGTGTCGGTCAGCACCTGCATAATTCTGATCATCACACTTCCCCTTTCTTTTCCGAAATCCAGACAGCGCTCTCTAAAAGCGCCATATAAATCCAGAAAATTAAAATCATCCGATAGTTATACCAAAGATTTTCCGCCACGCCCTGGAACAGGTATCCGATCATTGCGCCGCCCATTGCAAGGGAAGCATTCCGGATCAGCGTATTTTTCTCGCGAACCCGGT